>JAPOZF010000472.1 GCA_026706165.1 Gemmatimonadota bacterium | reverse complement strand
TGCGGTCCGGCGGCAAGGTCGTCGTGGTCATCGGAAACAACATTTTACAAGGGATTGAGTTCCGTACGGACAGCTTGTTTGCCGAGATCGCGGAGACCGAGGGGTTCGAAGTTGTCGATCTGCACGAGGTGCGCAGCAAGCGCACCGGCAACAGCATCGTCAACTCGTCCGTCCGCACCGGTACGGTGAAACAGAAGACGAGGTTGTACGAAACCGCGGTCGAGCTGCGAGTTCCATGAGTCGTTTTTGACTCCATGAGTTCAATTATTTTCGGAATGATAAGTTATGGGCTTGTATACACGGGCGCGAGTTAGGGGCTGTCGTCAACCTATGATTTTGACTACGATTGTCTCACCCAAAAAAAAACGATGCGGGTCTTTAAATACAATGCTCCCCGGTGAAACGACCCATCCTCCGCTCCGGTATCCTTTTCTGGCCGCCCACGATTGAATGTCCATAATGGTATTTGAATCAATCTTGATGAACAGATCCTGCACGCTTAAAACATTGAATCGTTTGTTTTCTATGATCAAAAGGTCTTTGTGGTAATGTTTCTGGCTTACCTTAACCTCTACAAAGCCTACCTTTGGTCCCAAACCATCTCGTCCGCAACTCAAAAAAAGAAGAAGTGGCAGTAGCCCGATTTGGTACTTCATGGCGCTTTTTGCCGGGAGCTATGAAAACCAAGCCCATAACTTATTGATCCGATTATTTTTTCAGCATTTTCTTCGGCCGTCAACGATTCCGCCCATTGTCGTCCCGGATGCAGGACGTCCCAATGAGAACGGTGCATATAATCGAGCGGATCGTACGCTTCGGTTACCATTTTTTGTTTTCTTTCTTTAATCCGTATTTCAGCGTAGTTTTTAATCAGGCCTTTTATTTTCTAGACCGCCTGCCTGAAGATCTCCTCGAGGTCCCGGAGCGCGGTCTTGCGGGGGTTGACTTGGATGTTGGCGCTCTGCATGGCGGCTTCTGCGAGGTCCTCGATACCGCTCTCCTCGACCCCGAGCGTTCCCAGCTTCTCCGGGATCCCCAGGTCCTCGTTGAGCTGGCGCACCAGCTTCACGGCGAGGCGGGCGGCCTCCTGGTCGCCGAGCCCATCGGTATCTCCGCCCAGCGCCCCGGCGACGTCGGCGGACCTGGCGGTCCGCGAGGGGAGGTTGAACTCCATCACGTACGGCAGCAGCACGGCGTTGGCGAGCCCGTGGTGGACGCCGAACTGGGCCCCGACCGGGTGCGACATGGCGTGCACGTTGCCGAGCCGGGTCTGCGAAAAGGCGATCCCCGCCATGGCGCTGGCCAGCAGCATGCTCTGCGTCGCTTCGGTCTCGTAGTCGTTGGCGCAGGCGAGCCGCAGGTTCTCCCCGATCAGGCGCATCGCCTCGAGGGCGATGCCGTCGCTCGCCGGGGAGGCCATCAGGTTGGTGTACGACTCGATGGCATGGGTCAGGGCGTCCATTCCGGTGGGGCCGCCGACCGCCGCGGGCAGGGCGGTGCACAGGGCGGCGTCGAGGACGCCGGCGCGCGGGGCGATCCGCCAGCTGACGACGGGGTCCTTGTTGCGGGACGCCGGGTTGGTCAGCACCGCGAACGGGGTGACCTCGCTGCCGGTGCCGTAGGTCGTCGGCACGCAGACCAGGGGCGGGATGTCCCTGGTGATCTTCCCCGGGGCCATCAGGTACTCCTCGATGCGGCCCCCGTGGGAGGCGAGGACGCCGATCATCTTGGCGACGTCCATCGGGCTTCCGCCCCCCACGCCGAGCAGGGCGCCGCACTCCTGTTCGCTGAAGATGCGGGCCCCTTCCTCGACGCAGCTCGCCGGGGGGTTGGGGAGCACCCCGGAAAACACGGTGTGGTCCACCTCCGCCTCGTCGAGGACCGCGGCGACCTTGTCTATCACCCCGGCCTCGCGCAGCCCCTCGTCGGTGACGAGGAGGATCCGGGTGCCGGAGGGCAGCAGCTCGGGAAGGCGGGAAAGGGCGCCGGGACCGTGCAGCAGCCGCGTCGGGCTGCGGAACTCGAGGATTTCCTGAAATGCCATAAGTCTCTCTCTGACAGGGTTAGAACTGTCTGCGAGGGGCGGCAGAAATTGGCGCCCGGCTCAGGTGATCAGGCCGGACGGTCCCGCGGCATGCGAAAGACGCTTTCTTCCTGGTATGGGCCGCTTCCGGTCTGGACCACTGCGGTACGGCTCTACTCAATCTCAAGGGAGGCCTTGATCCGCCCCCAGGAGACCGATTCGACCGCGGTGCCTTCCGGCTCGGCGTTGGCGGGCAGCAGGATGCCGTCGAGGAAAAAGTCCGCTTGAACAAATATTATGTGCATTATTGTTTGCAATTCCCTGCCCTCGCCGGGATCAGTGGGCTCCATGGCTTCGGGGATCCACCAGGTCGGCCCCCTTTCGTTTTCGTCCCAGTCGTTCACCATGATCGCAAAGCCGATCACTTGTCCCGGTGCCAGATCGCTGAATTCCGTCTCCTCGATCTCATCCCACGCTCCCCCGGAATCGTGCGGAGTGACATACAGCTCGATCACGCTGATGGCAGGCGTTTCCCCGAATGCGCCCCCGCCCGCATCTCCGTACGGAGGAAACACCTTCCAGGAGAATCCCCGAGTCCCGTCGGGGGTATCGATCAGCGGCCCGGTGGCGGTGCGGGCAATGGCCTGATATCGCTGGGTTCGGCCGTATGCCTGCATCTCCTCCTCCAGGGTCTTACCAACCGAAAATCCTTTACCCCCGCTGTGGTCTCCGTCGAATGCCAGAGTAATGCTGTCATGCTGGCCGATGTAGCTTTGGCCCCCATCAGGAGCATCGTAGTCGTGGTCGTTCCGATACAGATCATCGCTGGCTACGAAGGCGACGTAGAGACGGTCGGG
>JAPOZF010000387.1 GCA_026706165.1 Gemmatimonadota bacterium | reverse complement strand
GTGTCACAGTCCTGCGGGTATCAGCACAAGCTCGGGCACCCGGGCCCGCGGCGACAGCGAGGCGAACGAACCGGGGGGGGTTCTTGCGGTCTGCCCCGGCTGCCCTTCCTTTCTTGAGGCATCCCCCCCGGTCCTGGAACTTTCCTCCCCATCCGAAACCCGCTTATGAAGCCGGTTGGCATCACACCGGCTGTAATCGCAGCCCTGGCCATCTGCCTGCCGCAGCCGGCGGCCGGAGAAGCCGGAAACCCCCCCGCCGGTGCCGCGGCCGGGGGAATCTCCGGGGATGCCTGGCCGCGGAGCTGGTTAGAGCCGCCGCGGACGGCATCGGAGATCGGTATCGAAAGCTTTCGGCAGTCCCCGCTGCTCGACGCCGAGGTGGCCGCCGGGGAGTTGCCCCCGGTGGAGGAGCGGCTCCCCGAGGACCCGATAGTCGCCGAGCCGTACGGCGGCATAGGAAAATACGGGGGCACGGCCTCGATATTCGATCCGGGCACCTGGATCCTCAACCCGACCGAAGGGCCGTACCGGGTCGGGCCGCAGCTGCGCCGCAACCTGCCGAACTTCGCCGAGAGCGCCGAGTTCAGCGACGGCGGGCGTACCGTGACCATCACCCTGCGCAAGGGGGTCAGGTGGTCGGACGGGCATCCGCTGACCGCGGCCGACTTCGCCTTCGACCTCGAGCACATCGAGCTGAACACCGACCTGACCCCGGTGGTGATGCCCAGGTTCAAGGGGGCGAGGATCGAGGTCCACGGCCCCCACAGGTTCAGCTACCACTTCCCGACCCCGCGGCCGCTGCTGCTCAAGTACATGGCTCACAGCGGGGAGCGCCTTCTGGCGCCCGCGCATTTCCTCAAGCGCTACCACCCGGCCTTCACCGACACGGCGCAGCTCGAGCGCGAGGCGGTGGAGCAGGGGCTGCAGGACTGGCGCAAGTACTTCGAGGTGGTCAACAACATCCACGACCTCAAGGTCTTCCACCGCCCCGTCTTCTCGGCCTTCGCCGTCGTCAGCAAGACCTCGACCCGCTCCCGCTACCGACGCAACCCCTACTACTTCAAGGTCGATCCCGAGGGCAACCAGCTGCCCTACATCGACTTCCTCGAGGTGCAGAAGGTCGACAGCAAGGAGATCATGGCGGCCAAGGCGTCGACCGGCCAGGTGACGGTGGCCGGGCGCCAGCTGATGACGGCCGACATCCCGCTGTTCAAGCGCTACGAGGAGGAGAACGGGTACACGACCTACATCTGGCCGCGCTGCTACGGTTCCGACGTCGTCTTCCAGCTCAACGTCACCCACCCGGACGAGCGCCTGCGCCGGATCTTCGCCGACGCGCGCTTCCGCCGCGCCATGTCGCTGGCCATCGACCGCGGCGAGATCAACGACATCCTCTATTTCGGGCAGGCGGTGCCTCGGCAGCTGACCGTCGTCCCCTCGAGCGAGTACTTCGAGCCCGCCTTCGCCGAGGCCTGGGCCGCCCACGACCCGGACGGGGCGGCCGTCCTTTTCGACGAGGCCGGCCTGCGCGACGGCGACGGCGACGGGTACCGCGAGGGGCCGGACGGCGAGCCGCTGCAAATCACCCTCGAGTACAGCCTCGGCGAGACCCCCAAGCAGAACACCGTCGAGCTGGCGGTCGCCCACTGGCGCGAGGCGGGCATCCGCGTCGGCAGCAAGCAGATCAGCGGCGCCCTGCTGGCGATCCGGGCCAAGGCAGGGCTCATGGACATGACCTTGTGGCACGCCGACCGCCAGGCGGACATCCTGTTCCCGATCGAGCCGTTCTGGTTCGTGCCCATGCACATCGGCCAGGAGCAGGGGGTGTGGTCGAAGTGGTCGCGGTGGTACCTGTCGCGGGGGCAGCTCGGGTGGGAGCCCTCCCCGGAAGGGAAGCAGCTGCTCGCCTGGTGGGAGCGGCTGCGCAGGACTTCCGACGAGGAGGAGCGCCGCGAGATGGCGCGGAAGATACTCGCCAGCCAGGCGGAGAACGTCTGGGGGATCGGAGTCGCAGGGCTCGCGCCCCACCCGGTGATCGTCCACGACGACCTCAAGAACGTGCCGGACAAGGGCTACTGGGGCTGGGACTCGCGCTGGTCCTGGCCCTACTACCCCGAGACCTGGTACCTGGACCCGGAGGGTTGACGCCGTGACCGGCTACATCCTAAGGCGCCTGCTGCTGATGGCGCCGACCCTGCTGGTGATCTCGGTGCTGGTGTTCGTCATCATCCAGCTGCCCCCCGGGGACATCATCACCTCGCGGCTGTCCGAACTGCAGCAGCAGGGTCAGGACGTCTCCGAAGAGGCGGTCGCCGCCCTGCGCGAACGCTACCACCTCAACGATCCGCTGCCGGTCCAGTACTGGCGCTGGATCACCGGCTTCGTCCGCGGCGACATGGGGTACTCGGTCATGTACGGGCAGTCGGTGGGCACCCTGGTGTGGGAACGGCTCGGCTACACCCTCGTGCTGACCCTCTCGGCGACCCTGTTCACCTGGCTGGTCGCCTTTCCCGTCGGGGTGCTGTCGGCGCTGCGCCAGTACTCCGCCTTCGACTACGCGGCCACGGTGCTCGCCTTTCTCGGGCTGGCGACGCCGAACTTCCTGCTCGCCCTGGTCCTGATGTACATCGGCTACGACTGGTTCGGGATCGCCATCGGCGGGCTGTTCTCCCCGGAGTACGCCTCGGCTCCCTGGAGCGGGGCCAAGTTCGTCGACCTGCTGGCGCACCTGTGGATCCCGGCGGTCGTTCTCGGCACCGCGGGCATGGCGGGACTGATGCGCGTCATGCGCGCCAACCTCCTCGACGAGCTGGGCAAGCCGTACGTGACCACCGCCCTGGCCAAGGGGCTGAGCCCCGGGCGGCTGGTGGTGAAGTACCCGATGCG
>JAPOZF010000076.1 GCA_026706165.1 Gemmatimonadota bacterium | reverse complement strand
TTCGCAGATTGCAAGGTCGTCGAGGTTCTCCCGGGCGGCGATCACGACATGTTCGTCGGCGAGCTGCTGGCCGCCGATTCCCGCGGGGGTCAGCCGTTGATCTTCTACGGCGGCAACTACGCACGCCTTCACCGGAACGGTGCCGGAAATGACTGATACCGCCCCCGCGGCCGCCGCCATCGGCGGCAACGGAGCCTCGCTGTCGCTGATCGACTGCGACGTCCACAACTCCCCCCGATCGATCGCCGACCTGCTCCCGTACCTGTCCGAGCGCTGGAAAGCCTACATCGCACAGTCGGGGTTCAGCGGCCCCCCGGGACCCACCTATCCCAAGGGATTCTCGAACGCCGCGCGCCGGGACGCCTGGCCCCCGGACGGCGGACCTCCGGGCAGCGACCCGGACTTCGCCCGCGAGCAGCTGCTCGACCGCTGGGGGATCGAAGCCGCGGTTCTCAACCCGCTCTACGGCATGGCCGCGGTGCACAACCTCGACTTCGCCAACGCCCTGGCGCGGGCGGTGAACGAGTGGACGGCGGCGGTCTGGCTCGAAGCGGACGAGCGCTGGCGCGGCTCCATCGTCGCCAACACCAGCGACCCGCCTGCGGCCGCCGCCGAGATCCGCCGCGCCGCCGCCGACCCGCGCTTCGTCCAGGTGCTGCTGCTGGTGCGCTCCCACGCTCCCTACGGCAGGCGCGAGTTCCTGCCGATCTTCGAGGCCTGCTGCGACGCCGGCCTGCCGGCCGGGATCCACTTCGGAGGCCGCGGCGGCGACAACCCGATAACCGCCTGCGGCTGGCCTTCGTACTACATCGAGGACCACACCGCGATGTCGCAGGCGTTCGAGGCCCAGGTGCTGAGCCTGGTCTGCGAGGGGACGTTCGAAAAGTTCCCGTCGCTGCGGGTCGCCCTGGTCGAGGGGGGCTTCGCCTGGCTGCCGGGGCTTATGTGGCGGCTCGACAAGAACTACCGCGGCCTGCGCGACGAGGTGCCGTGGCTGACGAAGCTGCCCAGCGAGTACATCGTCGAGCGCTTCCGGGCGACGACGCAGCCGATGGAGGAGCCGGCGAACCCGAAGCACCTGCTGCAGCTGCTGGACATGATCGGCAGCGACGAGTTCCTGATGTTCGCCACCGATTACCCGCACTGGGACTTCGACCCCCCGGACCGCACCCTGCCGGCGGCCGTCCCCGACGCTCTCAGGCAGCGGATCATGGCGGGCAACGCCTCGAGGTTCTATGACTTCCACCGCGGTTGACGTCGGCGCCGCCGGCGACTTCGAGTCCGGGGTGCTGAAAAGGGTCGAGGCCGGCGGGCGGGCCCTCGTGGTCGTGCGCGAAGGCGAGCGCGTCTTCGCCCTGCGCGACATCTGCTCCCACCGGGGTGCCCGCCTTTCCGACGGCGTCCTGACCGGCACGGCGCTGCCCTGCAAGCCGGGCGAGGAGATCCGCTACGGCCGCCGGGGAGAGATCGTCCGCTGCCCCTGGCACGGCTGGGAGTTCGACCTCGCCACCGGCCGCTCCCTCACCGAACCCGGCAGGGAACGCGTGCGCTCCTACCCGGCGTTTCTGCGGGACGGCCGCGTGTTCGTGGAAGTCCAGCCGTTGCGCGCCTGAGCCGGCATACCAGCGAGGGCGAGGACCAACTGCGTCCTTTCGCGGCCGAGCCCGGTTCGCAAGGCGCCTGAGCCAGCCGTACCGGGTGTGTGCGGCGAGCGGGGGCTCACGCCTTCAGCGCCCCCTCCATCAGCCCCCTGAAGAACAGCCTCTGCGCCGCGGCGAAGGCGAGGATCCCCGGGGTCACCACGAGCGCGTAGACCGCGGCGATGCGCGGCCACGCCCACTGCCCCATCCCTCCCTGGGCCGAGGCGAGCACCACCGGCATGGTGCGCGCCGTCTGGTCGTTGGTAAGCGTCGAGCAGAGCAGGTACTCCCCCCAGGCGGTCACGAAGTTGACGATGAGGACCACGGCGATGCCGTTCCTCGCCAGCGGCAGTCCGACCACCCAGAGGGTGCGCCAGGGGCCGGCGCCGTCGATCCGCGCCGCGGCCATCAGCTCGGCCGGCACCAGCTGGAACACGCTCCTCATGATCAGCACGCTGACGGCGAGGTTGAGGGTGACGTAGGGCAGGATCAGGCCGCTGGTGCTGTTGATCAGCTCGAGCCAGTCCTGGAATTCGTAGATGGTGATGATGGCGACCACGCGGGTCGGGAAATAGAGCGAGGCGAGCAGCAGGGTGACGATCGCCGGCGCCCCGCGGAATTTCAGGTGCACGAGGGCGTACCCGGCGAGAACGGCGCAGGCCGCGGTGATCGCCACCGTCGCCGCGGTCACGTACACGCTGTTGAACAGGTTGACCGGCAGCGTGTCGATCTTGTCGAAGACGTAGGCGTAGTGGGAGAAGTCGAAGCGCCGCGGCCACAGGGATCCGCGCATCGAGTCGGGCAGCGATTTCACCGACAGCAGCAGCACCCAGGCCAGGGGCAGTAGGATCACCAGGGCGAAGAAGTTGATGGCGGCGTGGCGGCCGATCGCCCCCCAGGGCCATTTGGTTGCCGGTCGCATCAGTCGCGCGACCGGAAGAGGTAGACGAGGCCGGCGACGACCGCCATCATGAACAGCGCCCCGATCATGCCGATGGCCGCGGCGAACCCCTGGCGCCAGAGGCCGGTCTTGAAGGCCTGGTCGTACATGAAAACGGTCCAGGTGTAGGTCGGCGAGGCGCGGTTGAAGCCGCCGAAGATCAGGTACTCGTCGATGACGGCCATGGCCGAGCCGAACCGCAGCACTACGAGGATCATCATGATCGGCTGCAGCCGCGGCAGGGTGACGTGCCGGAACAACTGCCACTCGTTGGCGCCGTCGGCGCGCGCCGCCTCGACGAGCTCGC
>JAPOZF010000576.1 GCA_026706165.1 Gemmatimonadota bacterium | reverse complement strand
GCGGTACCAGGGCAGGTGTCCGTGGACACCGATCAGCCTTCCGAGCCGGCCCGAGGCGACCGCTTCGCGTATGCGGATGTTCAGGGCGTTTAAACGGGCCTGGAAGATCCCCGCGGCCTTGACGCCGTTCTCCTCGCAGGCGGCGATCATGGCGTCGATCCGCTCGACGGCGATGTCCGCCGGCTTTTCGACGATCAGATGTTTTCCCGCTCTCGCCGCCGGAATCCCCAGCTTTGCGTGCGACCCGGAAGGGGTGGCGATGTTGACGACCTCGACCGCCTGGTCCGCCAGGAAACTTCCGTAGTCGGTGTAGCCCCGGCATCCGAACTCCTCGGCGCCGGCTTCGAGACGCTTCTCGTCGGCGTCGCAGACAGCGACGAGCCTGGCCCCTTCCGCCCTGTCGATCGCGTTGCAGTGGTGGCGGCCCATACCCAGGCCCACAACCCCGAATCCAATCTCGCTTGCCATCATTTCTCCTGAGGAACAGACGAAACTCCACAACCGCACGGCTGCGTCGAGGAGTTAGTATAGAGGGATCTTTCCGCGTTTGAAAGCCGGAAGAATCGACCCTTCCGGCCACCGTTTGCCGGCAGCTGTCGACGAGTTTGCCGGTGTAAATGCGAGGCCTCGCATCGTAGCGTGGCACCGGGGCGTACGCTATATTCACCCTGCATTTTCTCATGCCCCTGCGGCAAATCCACACCTAGGCGCGAAGGTCGGACAGAGATGAAATACGACATCGGTGACCTGTTGAACAGTTGGCCCTTCGATCCCGATGAGTTCATCGCGCGCAGGATTATCGCCAGAGACGGCACGGAAAAAATCCAGATCCGGATCGACATGGGCATGCTTCAGCTCGAGGTTTCCGGACGTCCGGACGGCCAGCGGCCGTTCGGCGCCGCCTCCCTTCTCGAACATTACGAAAGCAGTGCCGGCAAAGGGGCCGTTCCAGGCTACCCCGAGCTGGATGACGAGGCCTGCGAAGAGCTGTTTCAGGAGGCCTGGCAGTACTACCAGCGCTATCTCAGTCTCTTCTACCTCGAAGATTACGCCGGGGTCATCGAGGACACGGGGCACAACCTCGATATCTTCGACCTTGTCCAGCAGCGGGCGGCCAGCGACGAGGTCAAGTGGTACTTCGAGCAGTACTACCCGCACGCCATCATGATGCAGGCCAGGGCCAAGGCGATGCAGGCCCTCGACAAGGAGGATTACCGCTCCGCCCTGCGCGAGGTCGAAAACGGAATCGAGCGCATCGAGGGGTTCCTTGCCGAGTGGGAGGGCGAGACGATCGAAGAGGACTTCCCCGAGCTCTCCTTCCTCCGCGACTGGCACGAAGAGCTCGAGAAGGAACGCCCGCTCTCGCACCGGGAACAGCTCGAGAGGGATCTCAACGTAGCGGTAGAGGCGGAAAACTTCGAAGAGGCGGCGCGCCTGCGGGACAAGCTGCGCACCATGCGGCCCTTCCTCAAGGGCCCGAGCGCCGAGCGCTCCAGCCTGACCTGATTTCCGGGCCGGGCTACTTCAACCCCAGCACATCCCCCATATCGTACAGCCCGGCCGGCGCCGAGGCGGCGAAGCGCACCGCCCTGAGCGCCCCCAGCGCGAAGGAGTCGCGGCTGGTGGCGTGATGCCTGAGTTCGAGGTACTCCCCCGGCGCGCCGAAGTAGACCGAGTGATCGCCGGCGAGGTCGCCGAGACGGACCGCATGCACTCCGATCTCCTTGCGGGTGCGCTCCCCGACCGCGCCCTGGCGGCCGTGGACGGCCACCTCGTCGAGCGAGCGGTTCAGGCCCTCGGCCGCCCGCTCCCCCAGGCGCAGTGCGGAGCCGCTCGGGGCGTCCGCCTTGTAGCGGTGGTGGGCCTCGACGACCTCGACGTCGTAGTCGTCGCCGAGAATGCGGGCGGCTTCCTCGACGAGCCGGAACAGCACGTTCATGGCGGTCGAAAAATTGGGGGCGAATACACAGGGAATCGGGGCGACGGCGCTCCTGAACTCCTCCAACTGGGAACTCGACATGCCCGTGGTGCCGGCTACCAGGGGAGTGCCCCTCCTTCCGCAGGCGGCCGCGGTCTCCACGGTCGCCCCGGGGGCGGTGAACGCCACCACGACCTCGGCTCCCTCTACCAGGTCGGCGGCGCGGGACCCCACCGGCACCCCGACATCGGAAGCCCCGATGACGGCGCCGGCGTCGGCGCCGACGCCGGGGTGATCCGGATGCTCCTTCGCTCCGGCGAGGGTCAGATCTTCGCTTTCGAGGATCAGGTGGGCCAACCGCTGGCCCATCCTTCCCGCGACGCCGTCGACCGCTACCTTGATCATCTTCGGCAACCCTGTTTCAAGCTTCGAAATCGTCTCAATACGAGCTGTAGATCAACGACTCGTGAAAGGAGCTGTCGTGAAGCCTCGCCTCGACATCGACTCCGAAGAACTCGCCGACCGGGGCGAGCAGACCCGGGTCGTTCTCCCAGACCTGGCGCGCCGCGGCGACCACGACGTCGAGACCTGCGCGGGTGAGCTTTCCCAGAGGGGGGCGGCAGGGGCCGGCGGGCATGCCGAGGATGTTCATCAGCGTCTTGACCGGCAGGGGGTTGCGGAACTTGCACTGCACCGTCCCGTGCCCGGTCTGCTCGTCGACGGCGACCCCGACCATGCCGAAGAACGGCTGCATGTCGGCGGCCAGCCTGTCGGCCCCGGCGTGATCGCCTGACCCGAGAAGCCCGGTCATCCGCTGGACTCCTCCGGGGACCACGTTGGACATCACCGAGATCACACCCGCGGCCCTGATGTCTTCGCGCTTCATCATCTCGACCGTCTTGTCGTCGTCGCCGGAGAGGATATCGAAGCCGTCGCCGCACAGCCTCCGGGTCCTGGCCATGTTGTCGAAGTCCCCGGTAGCTTCCTT
>JAPOZF010000802.1 GCA_026706165.1 Gemmatimonadota bacterium | reverse complement strand
GGGTGCTGGGACTGCGGGGGGGCGGGGGGGCGAGGCTTCTCGGATGGCCGGACGCCAGGGCCGCGTACGGCTGGGGCGTGGCGCGGGCCTTGTCCGTCCGCGCCCGGCCCTCGGGCACGCGGCCGGACTCGGTGGTCGAGAAATCCTCGAGGACGACGTACGGCCGCTGCCGCATGCGCGCCTCGAGCACCGGCAGGGAGTACTCCTTTTCCAGGATCTCTTCGAAACGGCCCCGCAGCAGCTCGCTGGCGCTGCGGCCCCCGGTCTCGACGTCGACGAGCCGCCAGTCCCGCCCCTCGGCCCGCAGCTTCAGGGTCAGGGAGAGCGGCTCCCGGCCGGGCCCGGTCTCCGCTGCGATCTCCACCTCGGCGTCGCTGCGGCCATGGTCGATCTCCACCAGGTGAAGGGAGGCTATCGGCGCCTCGCGAAGCCAGGCGGCGAGAGCGGAAATCCAGTAGGCGCGGAATTTCCCCTGCAGGCGCTCTTCGTGGCGGGCGACGAAGTCCTCGAGCTTCTCTTCGGACATGAACTTGCCGTACTCCTCAAGGGTTTCTTCGCAGTAGTCGCGGAACACCCGCCTCGTGAAGCGCTCGTGATCGACGCGGCGGCGGGCGAATTCGTCGAGGAAGCCCTCGAGGGAGGAGGTGGAATCGGCGAGGGCGGCGTTGAACCGCGCCAGGTCCTCACGCAGCTCAACCCAGGCGGCCGGATCCGGTTGCCCCCAGGCGACGTCGCAACAGAGTGCGAGGGCTCCGCAAAGGGCGGCCCCCCTGCGCAGTACCGGGGACACAAGGGCAAATAGGCCGGAGCGACGGCGGGAATTCACGGCTGTCATGGTCATTCGAACGACGAGGTCAATCCCGCGGTCCGCTCCAGGCGGGCGACGGCGATGTTGAATTCGTAAACCGCCCCGTAGTACCCCTGCTCCGTCCCGGCGAAGGCCTCGAAAGCGCTGACCAGCTCCTTCACCTGCCCCGGGTCGAGCTCGTACTCGTCGCGGGCGGTCCGCAGCCAGCGGCGTGCGATGCTGCGCGCTTCCCGGGCAGACTCCAGTCCGTCGCTGGCGCGTTCCCAGTCGGCGAAGGCCCGCTCGATTTCCAGCCGGATGCCCTGGACCGCTCCCCTCTCCTTGGCGCGCAACTGGTTGAGATCCGCCCGCGCCCGGGCCGCTTCCGCCTTCAGCAGTCCCCACTCGAACGACTGCCGCAGCCCGAGGAAGACCCCGCCGTTGAAATAGTTGAACTCGTCCTTGACGAAGGGATTGCGCTGGTCGGTGCGGTTCGGGGCGACGGCGTAGCGCATCCCCCCGGTCAGGAACAACTGTGGGAGGTAGGCTTTGGCGGTCGCCTCCTGCACAGCCTGCCTGGCGGCGATTCCCGCCCGCAACCGGCGCCAGTCGGGCCGCTTCCTGAAGGCGAGGGCGAACAGCGAATCCCGGGGCGGCACCTCGGACCGGGCCGGCTCGATCCACTCCTGCTCGAGCTCCAGCGGCGCATCCTCCGGGAGGCCGGCGGTCCAGGCCAGGGCCCGGCGCGCCAGCGCCTCCTGGTCGACGGCTTCCCGCCGGCGCCGTTCCAGCTCGAGCAGGGCGAGCTCGAGCTTGTACGGCGCCGACAGCGGAATCGAGGGATCGTCCGGCGAAACCCCCTCCCGGTGCGTGCGCAGCTCTTCACCCAGACGTTCGGCGAGGGCGGCGAGATCCCGGGCCGCGAGAAGGCCGTGGTACAGCTCCTTCACCCGCAGGGCGACGTCGAGCTCGACGCCGGCAAGCGACGACTCCTCCACCTCGACCCCGGCGGCGGCGGCTTCCCGCAGACTGCGCAGGTAGCCGAAGGTGAAGAGCGGTTGCACGAACTGCAGCTCGGTGCGGTTGAAGACCCCGAGGGAACGGAACCCGGTGGTGTCCTGCGGGGGGTTGAACACGTCCCCTTCGGCGTCCGGCGCCAGTCCCGAGGCGCTCTCGAGCCGCAGCCTCGGCAGCAGCCCGGATGCCCGGGCTTCGTCGAGACGGGCTTCTGCGCCGCGCACCCGCCATCTCCCCTCGGCGACTTCCGGGTTCTCCTCGAGGGCGCGCGCCACCAGTGCTTCCAGGGACCAGGGATCCGCAGAAGGTGCGGGGGGAGGCTCCGGCCCCGAGGCCGACCCCGGACCCCCGGACATGGCGAGCGCCACCAGCCAAGAGAGAAGACGCGCCTGCATCGCTACCGCGGGGTGAGGTTGCCGCCGAGCCCCTCCGCCCTCCCCGCGGCGGACCCCCGGTCTTCGCCGAGGTGGACGCGGACCGAGGCGCTGGCGCGGCCGAGGTACGTGAGAAACAGCCAGCCGATCGAGATCCAGACGATCTTGCGCATGCGCTTGACGATGCCGAGGGAGAGCCCGAGAGCCGGGTTCAGACCGAGGGTGATGAACAGGAACACCCCTCCCCCTTCGAGGACGCCGATGTTCGAGGGCATGAAGAAGAAGAGGCTGTTGATGAGGACGGTGAGGGCCGTTATCAGGAAGGCTATCTCGAAATTGGTACCCGCTCCGAGGACCTCGAGAATGACCCAGGTCTCGCAGGCCCCGAGCATCCAGCCGAGGGCGTGAAAGAACATCACCAGTGCGAAGCGCGGCTTGTGTTCCCCGTAGAAGCGGCCGATGCCGGCGTCGGTGCGGACGGCGCGGTCCATCTGGCGGGCGGCGAAATCTCCGAGTCCGACCGCCCGGAAGACCGCCAGCAGCGACGAGAACATGCTGCGGCGCTTTAGATAGAGGGCGGCCGTCAACGCCGCGGCCAGCAGCCCGAGTCCCGCCAGACCGGCCTTGACAGGAAGCGGCAGGGCCTGAGGCAGGTCCCAGTGGGCGACGACGAGGCCGAGCCCGACCACAGTCAGCACCCGGCCGGTGACGAACCGCGCCGGCCTGTT
>JAPOZF010000133.1 GCA_026706165.1 Gemmatimonadota bacterium | reverse complement strand
TGGCCGGCGACGACGACGGCAGGATCGAGCAGCTGCCGGACACCGGGGGGATGCCCCATCAGTTCATCATCCAGAAGCACCTGCGGCTGAAGTACGAGCGCTGCATGACCATTCCCGGGGGAGTCCTGGTCGAAGTCGGGGACGAAAAAGGGACCCGGCCGGAGCACGTCGAGGAAGCTATCGGGCCGGACACCGCCGCCATCCACACCCTGGCCCAGGTCGCTCCGCGTCCCGGCACCCTGCCGATGGAGGAGCTGGTCCGCATCGGCCGCGCCCGCGGCATCCCCGTCATCGTCGACGCGGCGGGAAGCGTTTACCCCACCGGGCTCCTGAGCAGGTTCGTGAAAATGGGGTGCGACCTGGTGGCGTACGGGGCCAAGTACTACGGCTCGGTCAACACCAGCGGCCTCCTGACCGGACGCAGGGATCTGGTGAAGGCGGCCTTCAAGCAGAGCTTCGTCGGCTTCGAGGCATCCCCTCTGAAGACGTTCGGGCGGCCGATGAAACAGGACCGGCAGGACATCGTCGCCGCGTACGCCGCGCTCAAGGTCTGGCTCTCGATGGACCACGAGGAGCGCTTCGCCGGGTACGAGCGGCGCATCGCCGCGGTGCGCGGGCAGCTGGGCGGCCTGGAGGGAATCTCGTTTCCCGATCCGCCCGCAGGGGACCGCAGCAACCTGTGGATCCGGGTGGACGCCGAAAAGGCGGGAAAGACCGCCGACGACGTGGTGGCGGAGCTGCTCGCAGGCAACCCCCGCATCTGGGTCAGGCAGGATCTCGAGGACGGAAACCACTTCAACCTGGCTTTCCTGGCGCTGCCGGAAGGCCAGGAGCAGATCATCGTCGACAGGCTGAAAGAGATTCTGTAGCGCCTCGTGGAAAAAGCCGTCCCGGCTTCCGCCCGCCCGGGACGGGACCTCCTGAGGGCGGCCTGAACACTGGCGATTCACAGGCCCCGGAGGGCCGGCCGGCGGGAGATCTACTTGAAAACGAGGGGCCGGGAGACCGGGGAACGGCGGCCGGCGAGCCGCACCGGGGGGATTTACGGCGGGCGAAAGCTCTCTGCTTCCGGGAAGATCCCGATCCGGTGGTTGGCCATCGACAGGAACCATTCCTCGCCCTCGTGGTACACCGGCAGGTTCCTCGCCTGCTGGTCCGGCATGTGGCAGACGGTGCAGCGGTCCCCGCGCGCCAGCTCCGCATCCTCGGGGTGCGGCTGCGAATGGCAGCCCAGGCACTTCTGTGAGAAGGCGGCGGTCCGGCCGGTCTGGTCGACGTGGACGTCGTGGCAGGTCGAGCAGGTCATGTCGGACTCGGAAAAACAGCGGCTCTCCTCCAGGAACGGCACCTGCCCCCCGTGCACGGACAGTTTCATGCGCTCCGCCTCCGGGTAGACCCGGTGGTTGGAGATTTCGTCACCGGGCCTGAAGGAGAGCGACGGGGTGCGCGGGAGCCCCTGTCCCGAGTGGCAGAGGGCGCATGAGGAGAGCTGCCGCGAGCGGCTCAGCCGCGCCGGGTTGAGGATGTGGCGGCCTTCATCGATTTCCGGGTTCTGCTCGTGGAAAGCGACGTGCCTCTCCCCGGGGCCGTGGCACTTCCCGCAGCTGATGCCGGTCTCGAGGCTCTCCGGCCGGAACTCGAACCCGTCCGGGGAACCGACCCGTGTCGCCGCGGATGTATGGCACTCGAGGCAGCGGCCGCCTATGGGACGCTGGTAGAGCATCGACACGCTCTTTCGCGGCAGATTCTCCCAGGCGGCGATCCAGTTCTCGTACCCGGGCCCGAGCGTCCAGGTCGCTTCCGGCGTGAAGTACATCCCCGGCAGCTGGAACAGCCTGTTCCCCTCCCAGAACAGGTAGGTCTGGGCGCGCTCACCCGACCCCACGACGACGTGAAACGGCTTCGTGAAGCTCGATGTCGTATCCGCCCAGTAGGTCCCGGTCTGGAAGAAGCCGCCTCTCGACTTCTCCATGGTGAAACGGAGCCCGGGAACCGGAGTCTTCACGGCGTTGTGACCCTGGCGGAAGTCCCCCATGACCGCCTCCCGGGTGGCGGGGCTGGAGGTGAGGTAATGGCCCGTCTTCACGTAGCTGTCGTAGATCGACTGGTGGCAGGGCCGGCAGGTTTCCGCAGTGCTCGCCGCGGTCGGATACCCGCCAGGAGCGGCGGCGCGCTGCAGCAGGTAGAGGAAGAAGAGGAGGGCGAAGACCCCCGCCACCGCGGCGGCGGCCGCTGCCACGGAAAGGGTTTCAACCTTTTTCAAAAGGCGAATCACTCCCAGTCGATGGCGTCGTAGAGGTGCTCGGCGGCGGCGCGGTGGGCGCGGTGGTTGGGGTGGAAGTCCCGCGGGTGGACCCAGTACCCGGTTTCATCCTCTCCCTCGAACCGCTCCAGGAGGTCGACGAAACGGATGTCTGCCTCCTGGGCGAATTCCCGCACCGCGGCGTGGGCGGCGGCGAACGGGTACTCGGCAAGTTCGTACAGAAGCGGGAACAGGACAATGACGAACTCGCACCCCTTGTGGTCGCAGCGCCTCTTCATGCGCTCGAGAAGGTCTTTGGTCTGCTTCCATCCGGCGTTGTCCCCGAACAGGTAGTTGTAGCGCTCGACGGTGCGCGCCGAGATCTGCTGCCGGGCAATGCGCGCGCCAACCCACTGCGCCGCGTGGCTCCTGCCGGTAAGGAATTCGCCGACCCTCTCGGAGAGAAGGTTCGTTCGCAAATGCATCAGGTCGTCAATCTCCTGGTACATCTCCAGGGCCCGCCTGTCTCCGACCGGGTCGTTGAGGGTGAACAGGTAGACGACGCGCTCGAGACCGGGGAAATCGTCGATGTGGCGGTTCAGGGTCCGGCTGACCGAGCGGATTTTGAACCCCATCATGCAGAACTTGGCCAGCTGGTGGTCGGAGCCCC
>JAPOZF010000306.1 GCA_026706165.1 Gemmatimonadota bacterium | reverse complement strand
GGCTGCGGCTGAGTCGCGGCGAACTGGCCGTCATCTACTGCATGGCCTGCGTGGGCTCCCTGCTGTCGGGAACCGGTCTGGTGCACCGGCTGCTCCCCGGCATGGTCACGAACCATTTCATGTACGCCGAACCGGGGACGTGGTACTACCCTTTCCTGAAATACATCCCCGCCTGGTTCGGTCCCGCCGCCGCCGACCCCGGGGCCGTGGACGAGTTTTTCGCGCCCACCGGCGCGGGCGTGCCCTGGGGGGCCTGGCTGCTGCCGCTGGCCGCCTGGTCGGTGCTGATCTGCAGTCTGTTCTTCGCCATGCTGTGCGTGGTGATCCTGCTGCGGCGGCAGTGGACGGAGACCGAGAACCTCAATTTCCCGATAGCGCAGCTGCCGCTGGCCCTCATCGGCGGCGAGGCCGCGGGGGGCGCCCCGGGCGGACTGCTGCGCAACAGGTTGACGTGGACCGGCTTTGCGGTTTCGGCGCTGCTCCTGGGGTACAACGGCCTGACCAGGTACGTGCAGGCGTTGACCCCGGTGAGCCTGGAGCTGGACTTCGCCAACTTCCTGGTGGAAAAGCCGTGGAGCGCCATGACCCTGGAAACCATGCTGCCTTCCGATCCCTTCCTGTTTTCGGTCTCGCCCCTGATGATCGGCATCGCCTACCTGTTCCCGCTGAACACGCTGATGAGCGTCTGGCTCTTTTTCCTGCTCACCCGTCTGCAACTGCTCGGCGCCGAGCTGACCGGTCTGTCCCAGATGACGGCTGCGAACCGGCTCATGTTCTTTTCCGGGGCCAGGCAGTTTCCCTTCTTCAGCAGCCAGGCCCAGGGCGGCATCTACGTGCTGATCATCTTCATGGTCTGGAGCGCCCGGTCGCATCTGCGGGAACTCGCCGGCAAGGCGTTCAGATTCCGGCAAGGCCGCCCGGGACGGGAAGAGGGGGAACCTTTCTCCGCGGGTTTCACGGTCTGGGGGCTGTCCGGGGCCCTGGGAATCTGCGTTATCTGGGCTCACATGGCGGGCCTGGGCATCGGCTGCGGACTGGCCTTTTTCCTGCTGTTTCTGATCCTGGCGCTGGCCTTCGCCCGCATGCGCGCCGAGGCTGGAGTGCCGTTCACCTACGAGCTGCTGCCGGTACCGTTCCTGATCTACATGGCGACCGGCACCGGCCCGGCAATCTACTCCGCCTCCGACTACCAGGTCCTCTCTCACCTCAACATGCTCTGCGCCGGCGGGTTCGGCATGTTGATGGTGATCCTCTTCGAATCGTTCAAGATGGGGCAGGCCGCCGCGGTGCCGGCGCCCCGCATGACCCTGGCGCTGGTGCTGGCTTTCGCGCTGGGGCTGGCGATCGCCTTCTGGACCTCGCTGACGGCGATCTACACCCACGGGCTCCAAGACATGGGGAGCGGCAACCAGTACGCGGCCGTCTCCTTCTACCACGGCCGCGAGGTGAATCACACCGTGCACTGGGCATACAAACCGCAGGCCGCGGCCTGGCTCAATTACGCCTTCGAGGGGATCGGTTTCGCGGTAACCGCCGCCCTCGCCGTCCTGCGGCGGGTGTTCTCGCACTGGCCGCTGCACCCGATCGGCTTCGTGGTGGGCACTGGGTTCGGCTACAAGCTGTGGTCCTCGGTGCTCATCGCCTGGGCGATCAAGTCGACGATGCTGCGCTACGGCGGCGTGCGGCTGTATCAGAAGGCGCTGCCGGCCTTTCTGGGGCTGGCGCTCGGACACCTTGCCATGGAGATGTTCTGGGCGGTGGTGGCGCTGTCCTTGGGATCCGCCGGAGGCTAGTGCCCCGTCGCAGAAATATCTCGACATCGGGACGCCGATCCATCCCGGCTCACGGCGTTGCCTTCGCTCGCCGTACACCCTCGGTACGACTCGCTCAGGCGCCTTGTGAGCCGGGCGCCTCGGCATCCCGATTTTGTCAATCTATCTCTGCGACGGGACACTAGTGTTCAGGGAGATGAGCTCACCTCGCAACATCATCGTCGTCATGACCGACCAGCAGCGCCCGGACTTCATGGCGGGAGAGGGCTTTCCGCTCGACACCATGCCGCGCGTCGACGCGCTGGCGACCGAAGGCGTCCGCTTCCGCAAGGCATACACACCGGTTCCGCTGTGCCTGCCCGCCCGCTGCAGCTACCTGACGGGGCGCTTCCCGCGGGCCCACGGCGTCAGGATCCACACCATGGCGGAACCCCGGTACGAGCGCGACCTGGTCGATCTCCTCAACGACGCCGGCTACACCACGGCGCTGGTGGGCAAGGACCACACCTATCGACAGGGAGCCCTGCGCGGGTCGTGCAGCCCCCCCGCCACAGGCTACCACTTCCACTTGTACGGCTGGTACGTCGACGAGATGGCCCATCCGGACCCGGCGCTTCGCGCCCGGCAGGAGGAGTACTGGCGTTGGATGCGCGGGCTCGCCCACGGGATCTCGGAAGTGCCGACGCCGTTTCCCGCGCGGTTGCAGCAGCCGGTGCGGGTGGTGGACGCGGCCATCGAGCTGCTCGAACAGATGCGCCGGGAGCCGTTCTACCTGTTCCTCGGCATCGACCCGCCGCACAGTCCCTACCAGGTTCCGGAGCCGTATTTCAGCCTGTTTCCTCCCGGCGAGATCCCGCCCCCGGCCGCTGGGAGGGAGGTTCTGGAAGGGCGGAACTTCCAGTGGCGCTTCTCGCGGCGGCTGATCGAGGAGTACTTCCCCGATCCCGAGCGGCTGGTCCCCCGCTACCGCGCCAACTACTGCGGCATGCTGCGGCTGATCGACGACCAGGTGGGGCGCCTGCTGGATTTCCTGGACCGGAGCGGCCTGAGCGAGAGCACGGTGGTGCTATTCACCTCGGATCACTCGGACTACGCCGGCGACTACGGCCTGCACCGCAAAGGGGTCGGACTGCCGGAGAACCTGGTGCGG
>JAPOZF010000698.1 GCA_026706165.1 Gemmatimonadota bacterium | reverse complement strand
GCGGTCGTTGGGAGAGCCGATCGACAGCGCCCCGCCGCGGGGCGGGGTCGCCTCCGAATACTGGCGGCCGAGCCGTTCACGGCGGCGTTCGGCCGCGGCGAGCACCCGGCTTCCTTCCTCGAAGCGGCCGAGGCGGTTGTACACGTTGCCGAGACTGAAGCCGATCTTGGGGGATATCGGATCGAGCCCGGCCGCCTTCTCCAGACTGGCCGCGGCCTTCTCGAACTCGCCGGCGTCCCTGCGGACGAGGCCTAGCTGGTAATGGGCTTCGGCATCATCCGGGGTGAGGCTGGTGGCTTTCTCCAGGGAAGCGGCCGACGGTTGCAGACGGCCGGAAGTCCTGTGGATGATTCCGAGCTTCTTGTGGGCCGCCCCCAGAGTGGAGTCGGCATCGAGGGCCGCGGCGAACGATTCCCCGGCGAGCCGGGTGCTGTCGAGAAATCCGTACACGACGCCCAGGTTGTAGTGCGCCTGGGAGCTTCCGCCGTCCATGGCAATCGCCTTGCGGAAAGCGGCGACCGCCGCCTTCAGATCGGCCTCCCCGGTCTCCGTGTAGGCGTAGGCGGTGTACCGCGAGACGTGGATGTTTCCCAGGATCTCGTACAGGGACGGCCGGTCCGGGTCCAGCTCCAGGGCCCTCGCGATCGCCCGCCCGGCCTCGTCGTGGCGGTTCAGGCGCAGGTTGGCGCGGGAGAGATAGAGGCAGGCGAGGACCCGGCTGTCGTCGAGAGCTACCGCCCGGTTCAGGCTGTCGATGGCCGCGTCGTATTCCCCGTTCAGATAGAGGACCCTCCCCCGTTCGACCAGGCGGTCGACCTCTGTCGTATCCGGGGCGCAGGACCAGGCCAGGAGCGCCACGCAGATTGTGTACCGGCTCATCTCCGGGCTTCGGATTCCCTTTTTGCCTGCGCGATTCCCTGCCGCGCCCTGACGTGGCCGGGGGCCAGCAGCAGCACCCGCTTCCATTCCCCGACCGCCTCGGGGTAACGCCCCTCGAGATGGTGGACCAGTCCCAGTGCGTACCGGGTCTGGACCAGGCGCGCATCGAGCTCGAGCGCTCTCCCCAGGGCCGAAGCCGCAGCATCGTAGCGACCCGCCGCTGCGTGTGCGCTTCCTACGCAGCTGTGGGCGAGGGCGAGGGCGGGCTGGTGCTGGACGGCGCGCCCGCAGGCGCGAACCGCGGCGGCTTCGTCCCGCTGTTTCAGGGCCAGCTCGCCGAGTCCCAGGTGCGCGGCCGCATGGCCCCGATCCGACGCCAGGGCGGTCCGGAACTGCTCGGCTGCCGCCTCGACCCTGCCGAGAGCGGCGAGGGACCTGCCGAGACCGGTGTGAACCCCGGCATCCCCGGGAACCAGCTCGAGTGCCTGCTCGTAGCTCTCCACCGCCTCGGCGTACCGTTTCTCCCGGTGCAGGGCCTCCCCCAGCCCGTAGCGGGCCATGCCGTCGTCCGGATCGAGGTCGCAGGCGCGCCGGAACTCGGCAAGGGCTTCGGCGTGGCGCCCCTGCCGGGTGTAGGCGAGGCCGAGATTCCTGCGGCCGAGGGGGTCGTCGGGGTTCGACTTCACCATGTCCAGGGCGACCTCGCTTTCCCGCTGCAGCGGCCGCCACTGCTCGAACAGGCGGCGCTCGACCTCGGCGCTGCCGGGCTGTCCGATCTCATCGTACAAGCGGGCGAGGTTGAGGTGCGGCCGGGGCGCCCAGGGTGCGTTCCCCGCCGCGGTTGCGAACGCCCCGAAGGCTTCCTCCATGCGGCCGGCCCGTCTGTAGGCGACCCCGAGCAGGTTGGAGTACTCCCAGTTCCCCGGATCGAGGGCGTGCGCCTTCTCGAGGGCGGCGACCGCCTCCCGGTCGCGGTTGAGGTTCAGGAAGGTCTTCCCGAGCAGCAGGAAGGCCCGGTCCCCTTCAGGGTCGGCGCGCACCGCCTGTTCCAGGGCCTCGGCGGCTTCGGGCAGCCTGCCCTCGGAGTAGTGGGCCCGCGCCTCCCGGTAGAACTGCTGCGCCGCCGGATCGAGCCCCGGTGCCGCAGCGGGAGAATCCGGGGAAGCAGCGGCCGGCGCGGAAGCGGCCGGCAAGGAGGGGAAAGGTTCCTTTTCCGGAGCAACGGGATCCGCCGGGGCGGGTCCGGGACTGCCGGCAGCCGCAATCGGTTCCCTCACGGGCCCTGCGACGAATCCATCCACCCCTTCCCGGATGGCGACGTAGCGGCGCAAGGGCAGCTTTTCGAGGACCTGCCTTTTCCCGGAGGGCCAGAGGATCTCAACCCGGGGCGGCTCCGGCGAGTCGCCCAGCCCGAACAGGAGCCGGGGATCGTGCTGCGCCTGGAAGCCGTACCCCCTGTGGACCTCCCGCATCTGCACGAGAGAGCCGGCCGACACCCGCACCGAGGCCCCGATGGCGTCGCGGTTGCTCTCGCCCCCCTCGAGCTCGAGTCCGATCCAGCTGTTGCGGTTGCCCCCGTCGTTGCGCAGCAGGGCCGGCTCGTCGTTGAGGTTGGCGACGTACAGGTCGGCGTCCCCGTCGTTGTCGTAGTCGCCGAAGGCAACGGCGCGGCTGACCGCGGCAGCGGACAGGCCCGGACCGGCGGCTGCGCCGGCCTCGAGGAAGCGTCCCCCGGCATTCCGGTAAAGCAGGTTCCGCTGCCGGTAGCGCAGGCCGGAGGACAGCTGCTCGAGCTGGGGGTAGAGATGCCCGTTGGCGACGAAGATGTCGAGCCAGCCGTCGTTGTCCCAGTCGAAGAATCCGGTGCCGAAGCCGAGAAACGGCCGCACGACGCCGTCGAGCCCGGCGCGGGAGGTGGCGTCGGCGAACAACCAGTCCCCGTCGTTGCGGTAGAGGGTGTTGACGTCCTCCGAGAAATTGGTCACGAACAGGTCGAGGTCGCCGTCGTTGTCGTAGTCGCCGCCATGCACCCCCATGCCGGCCTGGG
>JAPOZF010000599.1 GCA_026706165.1 Gemmatimonadota bacterium | reverse complement strand
GAGGGCGACGATGGGCAGGCCCCGGGAGCCGACCGCGACCGCCTGGTCGACGAAGGTGCCGGGGCGGATGCCGAACCTCCGGAAGATCGCCGCGACTGCGGACCAGGTGAGGTCGGAGCCGAGATAGAGGAAATCGGCGGCGCGGTCGACGAACTCCTCGGCGGCGTCTCCGCAGCGCTGGCGGAGTTCAGGACGGGCTGGCGCTTCGCCGGCCTCGGCCTGAGGAGGCCGAACGAAGTCGTAGAACGGTTGCAGATCCTCGGGCAGGGGGCCGACCACCAGCTCCTTGCCGGCGGCCCCGGCGGCGCCCGGGAGGCCGCGCAGGAAGACGACGCCGGCGGTGTCGATCTCGCTCACCGCGGCGACGTCGGCCGAAAGGCGGGTGCGAGGATGGCCGTCGATCAGCCGCCGGCAGCGGCTTTCGAGGCCGGGCAGGGTCTCCAGGGTCAGGGGGCCGGTGAGGCGGATCCCCTCGTCGACGTTTGCGGCCTCGCTCATGGTGGAGAGGTCAGAAGAAACGGGAGAACCTGAGCAGGATCTGCTCCCGACCCTGCAGCCGCTTCAGCGTCTCCTCGCGCTCTAGATCGGCCACCAGGTCGAGGTTGATGAAGCTGGTGAGAAAGATGCGCAGGCGGTTCTGCCAGCTGAACACCCAGTCGTCCCTGTTCCGGCCCGGGATGAGGATGTCGAATTCCGAGTCGAAGTTGATCGATTTGGCCAGGCGCGCGTCGGTGATGAATACCGCCTCGAAACCGGTGCTGAAGGCATTCTGGAGTTCGGTCGCGGAGCGCTCGGTCGAGGCGAGTTCGAACGAGTCGGAGACGTAGGTCTGCCGCGCTCCGAAGCCGAGGCGGACGTCGGCGTTGAGGGCGAACGAGCGCACGAGCTGGGAGTTGATCCCGATACCCTGGCGAAGACGAAGGGGGAAGAACGCGGGGGACAGGGTCACCTCGGCCGGGTTGGGGATTATGCTCAGGGTGTCGCCCGCTGCGCCGTACTTGATGAAGTCCCCCTCGAGGGGACGATCGAACGACACGTCGTCGGAGAACAGCTTGGTGTTGAGCACCCCCCGCAGGTAGGGCCCGAAGGCGGTCGACACGCGGTAGATGTAGGTGCCCCGCAGCTCGAGCTTGTCGATGGACTTGTGGAAGCCATTGTCCCCCTCCTGGGTGGCCCCCTCCTCGAAGATCAGGCGCAGGTTTGCGAAATGCTGGTCGGTGCTGTAGCGGGTCCGGTTGAAGACCTGCAGCGACAGCGAGGTGCTCGCCATGTCCTCGCCTGCGGTGTTCTGGGAGGTGTGGAACAGGGTCGAACCGCTGAGCTCGGTCTGCGAGGTGACGTTCCTGGCGATGCGGGCGGTCCCGTACGGCAGCACCGGGCGCGCGTAGAAGCCGATGTAGTTGCCGGCGTCGTCGTCATAAACGAGGTCGCGCTGCACCAGCTTCCCCGGTTCGAGACGGACGCTGAACTTGCGGATGGTCGAGAACGACTCGCCGACCTTGACCACGTGGTAGACGCCGGGCTTGAGGATCCAGGTGCGTACCTTTTCCCCGCGCTCTTCCTCGATTCCGAGCCCCTGGCCGAAGTTCTCCTGGGTCTCCTCCTGGTAGAGCTCGTACGATTCGCTGACCGGGGTGCGGGTCTGGTCGATGACGTCGATAACCAAGGCGGACCAGTCCGGTTTGAGCAGGGTGCTGCTCCCCTCCATCACTTCCACCGTCTTCCTGATCATCTGCGAGATCGCCCCGGAACCGATGCGCACCCGGTAGCTTCCGGGGGGCAGGAGCACGCCGCTTCCGGGACTGGCGGACCCGATGTGTTCGCCTCCTTTCCTGTAGATCTGGTAGCTGGGCTCGTTGCCGTGGGGGACGCTCATCATCGGCACGAACAGCATCCCCTTCCCCTTGGGGATAAGCTGCGGATCCTCGGCCAGCTGCACGCGTGCGGGAGGCGCCGACCAGGTGCTCTCGTCGGCGGTCGCGACGCCGACTGTCAGGACCGCGAGGAAAAGGAGGCCGACGCCGGAGGGGGCGGAACGGCACCGGCGCATGCTACAGCCCCTTTCCGGGGATGATGTCGTAGTCGGGATGCGGGGCCTCCCGGGTGGTGTCGCTGGCCGCGGTGTCGGCGGGCGCCGCAGCGCGGCCGTTCGGCACGTCGAGAATGTGCTGGTACGGCCGGTTCTCGCGCTGCAGCTTGCGGATGAGGAACATGTGGTCCATGTCGCGGACCACCCGGTACATGAAGCGCCTGAGCAGCTCGTTGAAGGCCGACACGGTGTGCACGAAATCCCGGTGGTACACGCGCTCCGCCTCGTCGTCGAAGTCCCACCTCTTGACGACCTCGTTCCTGCCGTCGACAAGCTGCACCGACAGCCTGAAGTTGGCGTACCACTGGTCGCCGCTGTCGAGCCGTTCCAGCGACTTGACGGTGCCGGTGATCCTGTATTCGGGGATGACGTCGACGAAGTCCTGGCGGATGTCGGTGAACAGGCGGGCTTCCTTCAGGTAGCCCTCGACCGCGTCGGTTATCATCTCGCTCGGCCGCACCGCCCAGGAGTGGTAGTCCATGTCGCGGACCTCCTCGGCGGACTTTCTGAGGATGATCCGGTTGCGGTCGTACAGCCTGGAGACGTCGAACTTGCCGACCTCCACGTGCAGGGCGTAGGGGCGCTCCGAGTTCGGCAGGTTAAGCTCCAGCTGCCCGGACTCGATGATGAACTTGCGGTTCTCGCGGATCTCCGCCTTGCCCCCGATCAGGCTCGTGCAGGAAGCGCAGGCGGCGAGGAAGGGGATCGCTGCTCCTCGCAGGAACCGCGCGCTGACAGGGATGGATGAAGGCATCGGCACGGAGCTAGCGGTCGGCGCGGCCGCGAATGAGAATGGAGGGGTTCTCCTTGATCAGCTCGGTCATCTGGCGGACGTTGAG
>JAPOZF010000674.1:19363-26632 GCA_026706165.1 Gemmatimonadota bacterium | reverse complement strand
TGGGCGCGACAAATAGTGTGATCTGCTCGTATGATGGGGATCAGACGCGTATCTGGAAGAGCCCAGAACAGAATGACGTGACTCCATCGGTTATCTACATGGACCGGCGGGGCAACAAATACGTCGGACAAAGGGCTTACGACATGGCCCCTCAGAGCCCGGATAACGCAGCAACGCTTTTCAAGCGCCTGATGGGGACGAGTACGCCTATCAAGCTATCGGCTGTGGACATCACAACGAGCCCGGAAGAGTGCTCGTCGGAGATTCTTCGGGCGCTTTTCGGCTACCTGCCTGAAGAACTCCGAAATGATGTTAACGTAGGGACAGTCATTACAGTGCCTGCGGCATTCAATCAGATGCAGAAGAACGCCACGATGCAGGCAGCGGAGCTGGCAGGAATCGGACGGGTTGCCCTGATGCAGGAGCCAGTTGCGGCTGTGATGAGCGTGATGAAGGCGCGGAATACGGATGGTATCTTCGTTGTCTACGACCTAGGTGGCGGTACGCTCGACGTTGCAATAGCAGAGAGCATCGGGGGGCGGATCAACCTGCATGCACACGGAGGCATTGCGATGTGCGGGGGGAGAGACTTCGACCGAGTGCTTGTCGATAGCGTGATCAAACCTTGGCTATTCGAAAATTTCGATCTCCCAGAGGATCTAGCTACTAACTCCAGGTACAAATCCTTGCTGCGACTGGCAGCATGGGCGGCAGAACGGGCAAAGATTGAGTTGTCAGTGTACGAGGATGCAATCATCAGTCTGGACGAGAATGACGCACGTGTTCGTGACCAGTCCCATCAGGATATCTACATCCAGATTCCGGTGAACCGGAGCGGGCTTGACAACCTGATAGGGGAAAAAGTCCAGGAGACCATCGAAGCCACTAGGGAAACATTGGCAAACTCCGGGTTTGACCCACAGGACGTTGAGCGCATTGTCTTCATTGGTGGTCCCACAAACTACAAGCCTTTGTGGGACAAAGTGGCGTTCGAGCTTGGAATACCCGCCAACACAGAAGTCAATCCGATGACCGCGGTTGCTGAAGGCGCCGCCCTCTTTGCGGAATCCATTGAATGGGGCTCAGAGAATCGTAGTAGGAAGAGTAACCGCGGGAAGGTTGCCTCCAGCCGCCCACTCGATCTGGCGTTCAATTACACAGCACGCACGCCGGATAATCGGGCAAAGATCGTTGTGCAAGCGGGCGGACAGGTCATGTCAGGGGCGGAATTCCAGGTGGACAGCTTGGATACCGGGTGGACCTCAGGGCGTATGTCGCTGGAAAACTGCACGGCTGTCGACGTGTCGCTTTCGAAGAGAGGAGAAAACACGTTCAAGGTGTTTGTGTTCGACGCAGCCGGTGGTTCGTTAACGCTGGAGCAGGACAAGATCGCGATTACAATGACTCCGGCAACCGTTGACGCTATCCCCGCCTCGCACTCCATCGGGATCGAAGTGCTGGAGAAACTCGGCGGTACTCCCATAATCGAATGGTTGGTCCGCGCTGGCGATCAGCTGCCGAAGGAAGGAAATCGAGTTTTCAAAGCAGGTGAGTCGTTGAAGGCTGGGAGCACGGGTGTCCTCAATTTCAAGCTTCTCGAAGGTGAGAGTGAGTACCCCCCCGAAAACCGCGATGTCGGCCTTCTAAAAATAACAGGAAACGACTTCGACCAGGGGGTCATACCTGCCGGTGGTGACCTCCAGTGTGATTTCAAAATGCTCGACTCTGGAATTATCGTACTCGAAGTGTCCGTTCCGAGCATTGGGTTTCGTTCCCGGCGGAACTTTTACTCCCGCCAGGAAGGACAAATCGATTTCAGTAGTGAAGCCGTCCGCATCAGGGAAGAGGGAGAACAAACGCTCCAACGACTAGACGACATGAATGAAGCCATAGACGATCCAAAACTTGAGCTGGGGCGCAAGAAACTGAATTCAGCCTTGCAACTTGATCCGGAGGAGCCCGATACCGAGCGCGCCCAGGAAGCTATGGAAGGGGTGAATGGTGCCCGTCGGCTTCTGGCGCAAGTGCGGAAGGAAAATCAAAAAGAAATCAGGCAAATGGAGCTAGACGGCGGGATCGAGTCCTTCAACGAGCACATTCGCCAGTTTGCGCGTCCCAGTGAGGAGAACGCGTTCGACACCCTTGTCCGGACAGCTCAACGCGCCATCGAACGTAACGATAGGGACTTTGAAAGCCATCTGAACGAACTGAAGGGCATGTGTTTCGAAATCCTCTGGCGACAAGACTGGTTTGTCGTTGGAAAATTCAAATGGATGGCCGATTCGCCACACCACTTCTCGGACGTAGCAAGATTCAAGGAGCTGGTTGAAATGGGGCTGAATTCCCTGCAGGCGGACGACATCGACACACTTCGGCAGATCGTTCTGCAACTCTGGCAGATCCAAATAGATACCGGAGTGGATCCGGACAGGCTGGACATGGCGAACATCATTCGAGGATAGTTATGGGCGAAGAGCGGTGGTTTCCGATAAGGCACCAATTGCTCGACGGCTCCAGGCTCGGTCGACTCCTGCATGGCGGACCTGAGTGGCAGATCTACCGTGTAGATCAAGATAACTCCCTGCTGGTGGTGCGCAGTGCCCTGGCTGAGCGGTGGGTTGATTTGAGACTGGTGCCAGATACGGTTCTGGAGCCCTTCCCGTTTGGAAGGATGGACTTCAAGGCGATTCCTTCGGGGGTACGTCAGAGACTCGAACCTGTTGTGGGAAGTAGTGGACCGGACAGCAAAGCTGACGGCCTCTCCTTTGCAGTGAGCTTGAGCGAGACACGAAAGATTGAGGCCGAAGCTCCGTTACACGACGCCATATACGCGGAGCGTTACTCGCGACTGCTTCCGACATGGACTGTGTCTGTGGGAACTACTGACGAGGTGGTTCTCGGACGGTGGTTGACTGGTGGTGTGTCCGTATCCGCGACATCCTTTCGCCGCTTGACAAGCCTTCTCGGATGGCTTGACAAGGAAGACATTCGCGAGCTTTTGGAGGCAGCCGGACTCCCGGGGCCTCAGGAGTCGGGGCGGGCCCTGACGAGGCACAGGCCTCAGAGCCAAACGCCTAAGCCTGGACTCGAGGACGCGGACGAAAACGTTCTTTGTCCGGTCGTAATAGGAAATTCAAGGTCGAGCCCGAAAACCCGCCAGTTCCAGCTGGCGGGCCGTCCCTCCCTAGAGAGGTTCTTCAACGAGTACGTCATCGATATTATCCAAAACGCAGAGCGGTACAAAGCGCTCGGTATCGGTTTTCCCACTGCCATCGTATTGCACGGACCTCCCGGTTGTGGAAAGACTTTCGCGGTAGAACGGCTCGTTGAGTACCTCGATTGGCCGATTTTCCATATCGATTCAGACAGTGTCGGTAGTCCTTATATCCACGAGACTAGCAGACGAGTCGGGGAGGTGTTCGACAAGGCCACCGAGGCAGCTCCGTCGATGATCGTGATCGATGAGATGGAATCCTACCTTTCTGACCGGCAGATTAACGAATCTGGTGGGCTCCACCACGTCGAAGAAGTCGCTGAGTTTCTGCGCCGTATCCCGGAGGCGAATAAGCGCCACGTCCTCGTTATTGGTATGACCAACCGAATCGAGATGATTGACTCGGCTATCCTTCGACGGGGACGGTTCGATCACATCGTTGAAGTAGGGATGCCGTCAGCCGCTGAGATTTCTGACTTGGTCAGCTCAATTCTGGAAAACTTACCTGTACACGGGGTCATTGACACTAACCAGGTAGTTGAGGCATTGGCCGGCAGAGCGTTATCGGACGTTGCCTTTGTTGCGCGCGAGGCTGCGCGGCTGTCAGCGCGCGCTGGGAAGGACGCTCTGGACAATGATTCCCTTAAGTCGGCACTCACTAGCCTGCCGCCCGCTGAGCCAGAGAAGCGCCCGATTGGTTTTAGACAGGACTGAGCTGTGGAGTTCAAGAAGAATCCCTTTTTTACACTAGGTGCAACGATGCGGGATGATCGACGTCGCATTTTGTGGTTGGCAGAAGAAAAAAATCTCAATGCTCCAGATGAAGGTTTAGTCCGGGACGCTACAGCGACTCTTACCAGCCCCCGAAAACGACTTGCAGCGGAGGTGGGGTGGCTACCAGGGCTAGGACCGAAGCGTACCGCTGAGGTGTTGTCGGTTCTAGAAAAAGATCCAAAAGATGTTTGTTATCAGGGAAATTTGCCCCCTCTGACACGCGCCAATCTTCTTGCGGATGGTCTAGTGGGTGCAGTTGAGAAGTTGTCTCTGAACGAAATCGTAAATTGGATTGTTCAACTTGGGAAAGCTCACGACGATTCCGAGGTCGAGGAAACCGTCAAACTGTTGAATGAAGAACGTTCAGTCTCGGGCTTCCCCGCGATATCCGACCAGGAAAATGTAAATGTGGAACTCAAAGCTCGGGGTCAATACTATCGTCAGGCAATTATGGGCGCCTTGGATAAGCTGTCCGCCGTTTCAATCGTTGAGGTTGTAACACTGGTTGCTGAACAGGCAACGGAAAATGGGTCTAAACATGCTCCTGTTCTCGTCCACGATTTGGTGGACAGCTTTGAAGTTGAGGCCCAGGGATTTCTGGAAAAGGAGACAAGGAACATTGAGGTGCTGGTGGAGAGCGTTCGGAGCGCGGCGGAGAACGAGGAAGGTAAGGGGCATATTGATCACCTTGTCCGCCAGCTTGAGAAAATGGTCAAGAACTGGGATACCGTAGCTCAGCCCATTCAGGTGAGCGCCCGTAGCCGTGGCCTTAGCCACCCCCTTAGCCATAAAGTCGCAGGAAAGATTAGAAACCTTGCGGTAAATTTGTTCAACGAACATGGCCTTCTCGATTTTTCAAAGCGACTGACGGCACTTCAGCAGGAAGTCTTTGCCGAGGTTGATAGAGTAGTCGAAAAATCGGAGGATGATGTCACAGCGCTGAATGAGATGGAGGCTCAAACTGAGTCTTGGAAAAGGAAGATCACCTACGAAGCTGAAGTCGGGGCGATGTTCAAAGACAAACTTCGTATCTCCCCGGACGGAATTCAGTGGAAGCGAACAAAAATTCCCCTCCAAGAGATTAGTCGAGTGAGATGGGGAGCCACCCGTCATTCGGTCAATGGGATTCCGACCGGTACGATTTTCACCATTTTTTTTGGGAACGACCGTGCCAGCACTACCGTTCAGTTAAGGAAGAAGGAAATCTATTCGGAGTTTGTCGCCCGTCTTTGGGAAGCGGTGGGGGTGCGTCTACTGACGGAGATGCTTGAAGGGGTAGGGGCGGGGAATCGATACAGGTTCGGTACAGCGGTGGTGACCGATCAGGGCGTCGAATTGGAAAGGGCCCATTTTTTCGGGGCGAATGAACGGGTCCCCTGCATGTGGACGGATCTTGTGATCGGGAACCGAGCGGGGGCGTTTTACATTGCAAAGAAGGACGAGAAGAAGGTGGCGGTCGAGTTGCCTTACCAGGATATGGACAACGTTCACATCTTGGAGACCGCAATGCGCCTATTCTGGAAGAAAGCGAGTCCCAGGCTAAGCGATCTGCTCGACCAGACAGACTAGGTTGTAGCCTTAGGCAGGCTATCGAGGGTACGGTGAACGACGAGAAGAAACAAACAGGGTTCTCGGGGATTTCTTCTCTTGCCTCCGACCTCCAAGATGTCGCTTCAGGGACGACCCGTGGAAGGAGCCAAGTTGGAAAAAGTTCGACCGAACCACAAAGAGAGAACGCCAGAACTCCCCCGGCCACGCCAGCACTCAAGACCAATTCTGCAGGCACTTCCCTGTGCGAGCCTGAGGTGGTCGCTTCGGGCTCCTTGCGGAGCCCTAACTCCATGTCCATTGGGGGCAAGTGGTTATGGGGACTTCTTGGATTTGGGCTTCTGATTTTCCTGTTTATCCTGATACAAGGCAGTAGGAAGCCCAGCGGGGACCACACGCCTAAAGATCCCGATCCGATACGCATTCCCAGCACAAACATGCCCACCGCACCTCAAACATCGCCGACCGACATGGAGTTTTTGAAACCGCCTGAGGGTTCAGACAATTTACTTTTCATGGCACAGATACGGTGGTGCCTGAGGGAGGAAATACGCCTGGAAGCTCTACGCGGGCTCCTTAAGGCCAACCCAGAGATTGATCGGTTCAATACGATTGTTTCTGAATACAACCGGCGATGTAGTAGTTTTCGATATCGACCGGGGACACTTGAACGCGCAAAACGTGAAATTGAAGCCGTACGCGCTGACATAGTAACAGCTACCAGGGAGGAAAGCCCCGCTTTACTTGGCAGAAGGAGTTGGGACCCGTAGCGCGGAGGTCATTGAATCGCTGACGTTTCACTTTTCTACCCGCCGTCAGCGGAGTTCACACAGGAAAAAGGAGTCGAGCCAATGAAACGCATACTCGCTGCGGCCGCGGCGGTCGGCATCGCAGCCGGCGGTTGCCAGGAAGAAGAAGGGGCGACAACCGGTGAGGCCAACATGGAGGTGCTGATGAATCCCGACGGCCCGGAGATGAAGAAGACGGCGCCTGCCTCTTACAAGGCGAAATTCGAGACCTCGGCCGGGGACTTCGTGATCGAGGTGACGCGGGACTGGGCTCCGCACGGGGCGGACCGCTTCTACAACCTGGTGAGGAACGGCTTCTACAACGAAACCCGCTTCTTTCGCGTGATCCCGGGGTTCATCGTCCAGTGGGGGATGCACGGGGACCCGGAAGTGACCGCGAAGTGGCACGGGGCGAGGATTCCGGACGACCCGGTCAAACAGGGGAACGAGGCCGGCACCGTAACCTTCGCCAAGCCGGGGCGGGGAAAGAACAACCGCACCGTGCAGGTGTTCATCAACCTCGCCGACAACACCAACCTCGACGGCCAGAAGTTCGCCGCGTTCGGCAAGGTGGTCTCGGGGATGGATGCCGTCCAGGCGATCAATCCCGAGTACGAAAAGCGGACCCCCAACCAGGGGCAGATCGCCCAGAAGGGGAACAAGTACCTCGAGAAGCTGTACCCCAACCTCGACTACATCCGCACCGCCACCATCGTCGATTGAGCGAAGCGGCGGTTTCTGCCCCGTACAGCGCCGAACGCATAGGGGCCGGCGCCGCCGGTCTCGCGCTGCTGGCCTCCCTCCTGTGGGGGGGCAACCAGGTATTCATCAAGATCGGCCTGCAGGGGATGCCCCCGCTGGCGATGGCGGGGGCCCGTTTCGCCATCGGCCTGCTGGTGGTGGGAGCCGCGGCGGCCGCTTCGCGGGAGCCGCTGCGGACCCGCC
>JAPOZF010000674.1:0-19353 GCA_026706165.1 Gemmatimonadota bacterium | reverse complement strand
GGCGGCAGCTGCTTTTCCTCGCCCTCCTTTTCCTGGTGCAGATCGGCCTGCTCAACCAGGGAGTCTTCCACACGACCGCCAGCCGCGCCAGCGTCACGATTTCGGCGCACCCGTTCTTCCTCGCCCTCTTCTGCCACTTCTTCGTTCCCGGCGACCGCCTCACCCCCGCCAAGGTCGCAGGCATTCTGCTCGCCTTCGCCGGGGTCGTGCTGATCTTCGCGGAGTCGCTGTCGCTCGCCGGCGCCGGCTACCTCGCCGGGGACCTGATGATTCTCGGCAGCGCCGTGCTGCTCGGGCTGCGGCAGACGGTGATGAAGCGCATGGTGCGCGGCTTTCACCCCTACAAGGTGCTGTTCTGGCAGTCGCTGCTGAGCCTGCCGATGTTCGCCGCGGCCTCTGTCTGGCTCGAGAGGGACGCGGCCTGGGACTTCACCCCGGAGGTCGTCGCAGCCGTGCTCTACCAGGGGGTGGTGGTCGCCGGGCTCTGTTTCATCTCGTGGGTGTTCCTGCTGCGGCGGCACAGCGCCAGCCAGCTCGGAGTGTTCGCCTTCACGACGCCGGTGGCGGGTGTGGTGCTGAGCGCGCTGCTGGTGGGAGAGGAGCTGTCCTGGATGCTGCTGGTGAGCATGGTCCTGGTGGCGGCCGGTATCGCGGTCGCGGCGCGCGGGCCGCGGGCCTGAAGGCCCGGGCAGATTCCGCTTCTTTCCGGGCTGGTTTCGGATCTGTCCGGGACAGTTGGCCGCCGGTATCCCATCGCTTCCACGCCGGTAGCTGAGCGACCCGTGGCCTGTGAGCAGGGCGTGGGAAGCAAGGCCGCGCACCTGAAACAGCCGCGGACGATTTCGTTCCGATTCGCGGCCGGCACCAAAGTTGCCTGCCTGCCGGGAGAGGACCCGGGGAGCTGCGGCCACCGGGATTGAACTCCGTTCGCGGATGTCCTCCGGCGTCCGGCTCACCCCGTTCTACGGCACCCTCTCCAGCCGCTCGGCCTCGCCGGCGACTGACGAGAACACCCTCTCTTCCTCGGCGCTCATGCGGCAATCCCGCCTCGCCAACACCCGGTGCGCCACCGCGAGCGCCCGTTCCCGGTCGTACGGCTCGACCCGGCCGCCGTCGATCCAGGTGAAGCTGGGCACGAACCGGGGCGGCCGCGCCGCGGCGACGCTGGAGCTGAACCCGACGACCGCCCCGGTCGGGAAGCAGACCCCGGTCCCAGCCTTGGAGTGGTCCCCCATCGCCATGCCGACGAAGCGCTCGCCGGTCTCCACTTCCTCGCCGTTGACCGGCACGCGCACCTTGCCATAGGTGTTCTTGAGGTCGCTGTTGGTGCAGCCGGCGCCGAGGTTGGTCCACGAGCCGACGTAGCTGTGGCCGAGGTAGCCGAAGTGCTGCTTGTTGCCGTACCCCTGCAGGATGCCGGCCTCGATCTCGCCTCCGACCCGGCAGGCAGCCCCCAGGGTGGTGCCGCCGCGGACGCAGGCGTGCGGCTGCAGGATGCTGCCGGGACCGATGCAGGCCGGCCCTTCGATGAAGGCGTGGGGCCGCACGCGGACGCCGGCGTCGATGTACACGGGTCCGCCGCGGCTGTCGACGACGACCCCCGGGTCGATGCGGGCGGACCCGGCGGCGAAGACATCCTCCCCCAGCAGGGTGACTCCCGGTCCGATCTCCCCCCGCTCCGGGCGCCCCAGCCCGAGCCGCTCCCAGCCGGAGATCAGGGCGTCGGCGTTGGCCCCGACGATTTCCCAAGGCCAGGAGAACAGCCGGCAGTTGCCGCCTGCGTCGCGGCGCGGGAGGCCCTCCAGCAACCGGGAAACCGCGGCGTCCTCCTGCAGGTTTTCGGCCGCGAGCGCATCGGTGAGTCCGGAATCGGCAAAGACGCAGGCGATACCCCCCTCCGCCATGCCGACCCAGGGCTTTCCGTCTTCTTCGCATTCGGGCAGGGAGGACCACAGGGCGCGGCCGTTCAGCAGCAGGGACGGCCCGGCCGGCCTCTCGTTTACGCGCAGGCCGGTCTGTTCTCTCACGAGGCTGGCGAGCCCGGGCCGGCAGCAAAGGGAGAGGTCCGCTGCCGGCAGCTCCCGCAGCAGGAAACGGACCTGGGACAGCAGGTCTCCCATGCCGCAGCGCAGCTGGAAGACGGCGCGGGTGTAGACGAGCGGCAGCAGCCGCGGCCAGCCTCCGTCTTCGTAGAGGACGACGTTCATGGATTTGCGGCGCGGCCCCCGGGAAAGCTGGGAGGTCGCCGGGTCTCCTCACTCCACGGTCACGCTCTTGGCGAGGTTTCTCGGCTTGTCGACGTCGTGGCCGCGGATGAGGGCGGCGTGGTAGGCCAGCAGCTGCAGCGGCACCGTCGTCAGCACCGGGGACAGCAGCGGCAGCGTCGGCGGCACGTAGAGGACCTCCTCGGCCAGCTTCTCAAGCTGGCTGTCCCCCCGGGTGGCGACGGCGATGACGCGGCCCTTGCGGCTGCGCACTTCCTCGATGTTGGCCAGCACCTTGTTGTAGGTGTGGTCGCGCGGGGCGATCACCACCACCGGCATGCCGTCGTCGATCAGGGCGATGGGGCCGTGCTTCATCTCCGCGGCCGGCAGCCCTTCCGCGTGGATGTAGCTGAGCTCCTTCAGCTTGAGGGCTCCCTCCAGGGCCACCGGGTAGTTGACGCCGCGGCCGAGGTAGAGCCAGTTGTCCCACCCGGTGAGGCGGTCGGCCAGGGCCGCCACCTGGCGGTCGAGCTCCAGGGTCTCGGCCACCTTGTCGGAGATCTTCTCCAGCTCCCTCAGGATGGCGACGGTGCGCTCCGCCGAAAGGTGTCGGCGCCGTCCGAGGTCGAGGGCGATCATCGCCAGCACCGCGATCTGGGCGGTGAATGCCTTGGTGCTGGCCACCCCGATTTCCGGCCCTACGTGGAGGTAGACTCCGGCGGCGGTTTCGCGCGCCAGCGTCGACCCGACGGCGTTGACGACGCCGAACGCCGCCGCTCCCTTGGTGCGCATCTCGTGCAGAGCCGCGAGGACGTCGGCGGTCTCTCCCGACTGGCTGATGGTGACGCAGACCGTGCCGGGCTCGACGACGGGGTTGCGGTAGCGCAGCTCGCTGGCGTACTCGACTTCCGTCGGGATGCGCGTCCACTCCTCGAGCAGGTACTCGCCGATCAGGCCGGCGTGCCAGGCGGTGCCGCAGCCGGTGAGCACCAGTCGGCTGCAGCTGGCCAGCTCCTCTTCCATCGATTGCAGTCCTCCGAGGTGGACGCGGCCGGAGCGCAGGTCGAGGCGCCCGCGCATGCAGTTGCGCAGCCCCTCGGGCTGCTCGTGGATCTCCTTGAGCATGAAGGAGGGGTAGCCGCCGAGTTCGATCTGCTCGAGGGTGGTCTCGAGGACGTCGGTTTCCCGGTGCACGGGCTGCGCGTCTGCGGTCGACACGTGGAGGCCGTCCGCGTCGATGCGGGCGATCTCGTGGTCTTCGAGGTAGAGAACCTGGCTGGTGTGCTCGACGATGGCGTTGCCGTCGGAGGCGACCAGGTACTCCCCGTCTCCGACGCCGACGATCAGCGGGCTGCCGCGGCGCGCGGCGACGAGGGTGTCGGGGTCCTCGGTGCAGACCAGGGCGACCCCGAAGGTGCCCTCGACCTCCTTGAGGGCGGTGCGCACGCTGTCCATCAGGTCGCCCGATTCGGCATGGAGAAACCCGATCAGCTGCACCAGGGACTCGGTGTCGGTCTCGGTCCGGAACTCGATCCCCTCTCTTTCGAGGTAGGCGCGCACCGCGGCGTGATTCTCGATGATGCCGTTGTGGACCAGGGCGAAGCGGCCTGCCGCGTCGACATGGGGGTGGGCGTTGCCGTCGGTGGGGGCCCCGTGGGTGGCCCAGCGGGTATGGGCGATGCCGACCGGTCCGGCGACCGGCTCGCCGTCGAGCCGGGATTCGAGGTCGGCGATGCGGCCGGCGGTCTTCCAGAGGCGCAGCGCCCCCGAATCGAGGGCGCATACCCCGGCCGAGTCGTAGCCGCGGTACTCGAGCCGGCGCAACCCGTTGAGGAGTACTTCGCGCAGGGACTTCCTTCCGGCGTATCCGATTATTCCACACATACTGTTATCAGCTGATCGATCGGGAATGCAGGGGAGCGGGAGGGCAGGGCGGGCGGAGGAGGGCCGTCCGCCAAAGATAGCGAATTGCCCCCGGGCCCGTCGCGGCGGCCTCTCGCTGTCCGCTTCAGCCGGCGAGGGCGGCAGCCTCGTCGACGCGCTGCCGGATGAGGTCGCAGCCTCCCTGCCAGAAATCGCGCGAGGCCACGTCGATTTCCAGGCCGGCGAGCAGTTCGGCCGGCGCCCGCGAACCGCCGGCCGCCAGCAGCTCGAAGTAGCGCCCGACGAAGGCTTCCCCCTCGCTCCGGTAGCGGGCGTACAGGGCGAGCACCAGCAGCTCGCCGAAGGCGTAGGCGTAGACGTAGAACGGCACGTCGACGATGTGGGGGATGTAGAGCCACCAGCAGGCGTGGTCGTCGCCGAGGGTGAGGGCGTCGCCGAACATCTCCTGCATGTTCCGCTGCCAGAGCTCGTCGAGCCTTTCGGAGGGCAGCTCCCCCTCTTCGCGGCGGGCCCGGTGGGCCTGCTGCTCGAAGCGGTACATCGCTATCTGCCGGAACACGGTGGCGAAGGTGTCCTCGATCTTCCCGCACAGGAGAGCGAGGCGCTCCCGGTCGGAGTCGAGCTCTCCCCGCAGGCGGTCGAACACCAGCATCTCGGCGAAGGTGCTGGCCGTCTCCGCCATCGGCAGCACGGGATGGTAGTCGAGAAGGTGGTTGCGACTGGCCAGGACGTCGTGGATCCCGTGGCCGAGCTCGTGCGCCAGGGTCATGACGTCCCGGGGCGAGCCGGTGTAGTTGAGGAAGACGTAAGGGTGCAGGTCGGGGGTGATGCCGGCGCAGTAGGCGCCCCCGCGCTTGCCGTCCGCCAGGGCGGCGTCGATCCAGCGTCTCTCGAAGAACGGCTCGCAGATGTCGACGAGGCGCGGCGAGAATTCGCCGAACGCCTCCAGAACGATGTCGCGCGCCTGTCCGAAGGGGATGTCGGTCTCGCCGCCGGTTATCGGCGCGTAGCGGTCGTAGTGGGTGAGCTCGTCGAGGCCGAGGAGCCGCCGTTTGAGGCGGTAGTAGGCTGCCACGGTGCCGTAGTTGGCGGCGCAGACCTCGCTGACCGCGTCGACGACCTCGCCGCTCAGCTCGTTGTCCAGGTGGCGGCTGTCCTCCGGGGCGCGGTAGGAACGCAGGCGGTCGAGCACGTCCTTTTCGTGCAGCAGGGTGTTGTAGACGAAGGTGCAGACGTGGGTGTTCCGCCGCAGCCCCTCGGTGATCGCGGCCGCCGCCCGCCGGCGGGTGTCGCGGTCCGGATCGTAGAGCAGCACGAGGATTTCGCTCTGGGATTTCTCCACCGCCCCGCCCTCTTCCTCCATCAGAAACCGGGTCCGCGAGTTGACCTCGGTGGCGAGGCGGGCGAAAGCCTTTCCCCGCGAGTTGGCGGTCTCGACGAGGATCTTCTCCTCGGCTTCGTCGAGATTGTGGGCCGCCATCCGCCGCTCGTGGTCGAGGTAGTGCCGGTAGGGGGCCAGTTCCGGGGAGTCCTTGATGCGTTCGTACGTCTGCGGGGGAATGCGCCCGATCTCGAGGTCGAAGAATACCAGGTGGGTGGCGGTGGAGCTGTCGAACTCCCTCGTCTTCTGCAGCAGCGCCCCCCGCGCCGGATCGGCGGTGTCGGTCGAGTAGAGCAGGCCGGCGTAGGCCCCCGGTCTGGATCTCAGGGTCAGCAGGTCCTCGTAGTCGGCCAGGGCCTGGCGAAGGTGCGCCGCCGGAAGGCCGGCCGCGGAGATGGTGCCTTTGTACTTTTCCTCGAACTGCCGGGCGCGCCGGGCCGCTTCCCGCATGTCGCGGTCGAGCCCCGGATCGTCGGCGCCTGCGTAGAGGTCGGAAAGGTCCCAGACAGGAAGGGGTTCGTTCTCCCGGGTGGATCGGGTCATGTGGGTCTCCTGTTCAATATTGGCAGTGCAGCCATGCGCAAGTCACATCCGTGTACCGACACCGTTCGGTTGGAAAGCGGTGCGCCCCCGCCCCGCCAGGCCTCGCTTCCCGCAGTGAAACGCCGCCATGAGTGAGTCCGGCGGAGCATCCGGCCCGCAGCGCTCCCCGGACCCGGGACGGCGGCGTTCCTTCCTGACCGCTCGCGCCCTCTGCATCGGGCTGGTGCTCGCTTTTGTCGTCGCCTCCACCGGCACCTGGCTGTCGATGCTCGTCCAGGGGTCGAACACCGGCGGCGGCTTCTTCACCAACCCGCTCTCCCACTTCGTGTTCTTCCTCATCGTCGGCGTCTTCAACGTCGCCGTCGGGGCCGTCAACAGGTCCTGGGCCCTCGGCCGCGGCGAGCTGGTCACGGTGTTCATCCTCATGATGCTGGGGAACCAGAGCATCAAGATTGCCTTCTACTGGGCCCCGCTGCTGTCGGGCCCCTACTACCACGCTTCCGCCGAGAACAACTGGGCTCAGCAGATCCATCCCTTCCTGCTCGACTGGATCCTGCCGAACGACGTCGAATCGATCCGGGCCTTCTACGAGGGCGGCTCCGTCAACGACGAGCCGGGTCTGTGGAAGGTCTGGATACGGCCGTTCGTCTTCTGGTTCCCGATGCTGCTGGCCATCCACGCCTCGATGCTCTGCCTGATGGTCATCCTGCGCCGCCAGTGGGCCGAGCGCGAGCGCCTGCTGTATCCGCTCATCCAGGTGGCCGGCTCGATGATACAGGACGACGAGCGCGAGTCCCTGGTCAAGCCGTTCTTCCGCAGTCCGGTGATGTGGCTGGGGTTCGCCGTGCCCTTCGTCATCGGCTCGCTCCAGGGGTTGAACGCCTACTACCCCGACTTTCCCGAGGTGCGGACGAGCACCACGCTGCCGCTGCCCGGGGGCGTCTCCATCCCCCTGATCCTCAGCATCGTCGCCCTATCGTTCTTCTTTCTCATCAAGCTGGAGATCGCCTTCAGCCTGTGGGTGTTCTCCCTGCTGAACTACCTGCAGCGGTCGGTATTCAACATCCTCGGCATCGGCGCCAGTCCCGAACCTGTGCTCAGCGCTTGGAACTACGGCCCGCCCACCGTCGTGCACCAGAGCATGGGGGCCATGGTGGTGCTGGTGTTCGGGGGGCTCTGGGTGGCCAGGGAACACCTGGGGGATGTCCTTCGCAAGGCGCTCTACAACGCCGGGGACGTCGACGATTCCGACGAAATCGTTTCTTACCGCGTTGCCGTGACCGGAGCCGTCGCCAGCCTCGCGGTGATGGCCCTCTGGCTCTATCTCGCCGGCATGCCGCTGCTCGGCGTCTTCGCCCTGCTGTTATTCTCCTACGTCATTTTTCTCGCCCTGACGCGGGTCGTGGTCGAGGGGGGAGTCGCCATGCTCTACACCCCTCTCGTCCCGACCGACGCCGCCCTTTCCGCCCTGGGAACCGGCTGCTACGGGGCCTACGGCATCATGGCGCTGACCTACAGCCGCATCTGGGCAAACGACATCTTCAACTTCGCCATGCCCCATTGCGCCAACAGCCTCAAGCTGAGCGAGCAGGTACCCGGCAGCCGCCGGCCGCTGTTCTGGACGTCGCTGCTGGCCATGATGCTGGGCCTGGTCGGCGCCACGGCGATGCTGCTCTACCTCGCCTACACCTACGGGGCCATCAACATGAGCAGGATCACCTTCCTGTGGATGACGCGCTACGTCTACGAGTACGCCGCCACCCACATCTACCAGCCGGTGGGACCGAGCTGGACCGGCTGGCTGCACACCGGGATCGGCGGTCTGGCCATGGCTTTCCTGATGGCCGCGCAGCGGTTCTGGGTCTGGTGGCCCCTGCACCCGATAGGGTACCCGGTGAGCTCGGTGTTCTCCTGGATGGGGTACAACGCCTTTCTCGCCTGGTCCTGCAAGGCCGTCGTCCTGAAATACGGGGGGCCGCGCCTCTACGAATCGATCCGCCCTTTTTTCCTTGGGATGATCGTCGGGCAGTTCGCGATCTACGGGGTCTTCTGGGTGCTGGACTCGTTCACCGGCATGGTCGGCAACTACCTGATGCAGTGACCGGACCGGGCTGCGGGTTGCCAGGGCGCGGCCAGGTACCTGATCCCGAGGCAGGTTGGGAACTTAGATTCCGGCGGCGCCGAGGCGGTTTTCCAGGGCGCGGCCTGGTACGCAGTTCCCCGGCAAGGAACTGGACTCCGATGCCGGCGCGGAAACTTCGTCATCGACCGGCAGGGCAGGCCGCAGCCCGGGTGAACTTTTCAACGGCCAGTCAGACCAGCTGCCCGGCCCTCACCGTCGCCAGCGGCTTCCAGTAGCCACCGGGGCGCTCGACATCCAGGGTGTCGCGCAACCGGCCCTCGTCGTTCCACCGCAACACCGCCAGGTCGGCGCACGCCCCCGGCGCCAGGGTCCCGGCCTCTCCCTTCAGCCCGAGCAGCTCCGCAGGGCGGGCCGTTGCCCGAGAAAAAACCTCGGCTTCCGGCATGCCGGCGGCGAGATACTTCGACATCGTTCTCGGAAGGTCGTGCTGCGGGTCGCTGCCGACGTGGTGGTTGTACTGATCCGTGGAAACGGTGTCGGGGTAGAACCCCTCCGCGATGGCGGGCTCGACGTGGGCGAAGCTGAAGGACTTCATGCCGTGGCAGCCGTCGAACAGCACCCCCCGTTCCTTCGCCTCCCAGACCGCCTGCCGCACCCTGCCGTCGGCGATGATGTTGTCCTCGAGGAAGCTGAAGGTGTAGGTGACGAGGTCGCCGGCCCGCAGGCAGGGCAGCTGCTCCTCGAGGGGGAAGTCGCTTTTGAACCGCGGCCCGTAGAGGACGGGGCGGCCGCTTCGCCCGGCCGCCTCGATTCCCCGGCGCATGATCTCCCTCGGGTCGTGGGGGACCGCCGGGTTGTGCATGGTGTTGAAAGCGATGCCCCAGATCTCCTCTCCGGCCCCGGCGACGGTGTCGGCGCAGAGGTCGACGTCGGCGTTGTCGAGGTGCTCGAAACAGTGGCCCTCCTGCGACTCGCCGTATTTCGACAGGTGCAGCGCGAGACGCACCCGCGTGCGGCAGCCGCCGATCACCTCGTCGCGGTAGGCCGGCCAGTTGAGGGCCCCGGCGTCCCCCTGCGACATGCAGGTGGTGACCCCGCGCGGCAGGAAGTGCTCGTCCGGGTCGACGCCGTAGCGCGATCCCCCCCGGGCCGGGTGGGCGTGCATGTCGACGAGGCCGGGCAGCAGCAGGGCGCCGGGGTAGTCGATGGTTTGCGCCGCCGTTCCGGTTACCTCGGGGCCCGCGGCGGCGATGCGGCCGCCGCGCACGGCGACGGCTCCCGGGCCGTCGAGGCCGGTGTCGGCGCAGAAGACGCGTCCGGCGGTGACCAGCAGGTCGTAGTCGGTCGTCATGGAGACCGCGGGTCCGGTTCGGAGCGTTCGTTGTTGACCGCCTGCACCAGGGCCCGCATGTAGGCGATGGAATAGGCGACCCCGGCGCGGCTGCCGCCGATGAGCTCGGGGATGTGGTCGGGGATGACGGCCCCGTCGTACTCCACGGCGCGCAGCGCCTGCATCACCCGGTGCATGTCCTGGTAGCCGTCGTCCATCAGGGTCTCGACGCAGAGCTCGGGCATCGGGTTGGAGACGTTGCGGAAGTGGACCTTGAACAGCTTGTTGCGGCTGCCGAAGTAATCGATCGCCTCTTCGACGCTGCCCCCCATCCCCTGCTTGCCCCCTTCGAGCCAGCACCCGACGCAGAGACAGACGCCGATGTTGGGACTGCCGGCCACGTCGATGGCCCGCCTGTACCCGGCGAAGCTGCCGAACAGGCAGCGGGGCACGCCGCCGAGAGCGTAGACCGGCGGGTCGTCCGGGTGGATGCCGATGAAGACCCCGGCCTCCTCGGCCGCCGGGGCGAGCCTGCGGACCAGGTACTCGTAGTTGTCCCACAGCTCTTCCTCGGAATAGGGGCGGCCGTGGGTCAGCTCCCCGGAAAAAGTCAGGTCCCTCCAGCGGCCGACGGCGTCGGCGACGTCGATGGTGCGGGCCGTCATGCCGCCGCGGCGGGTGGTCCGGCCGGTGCTCCAGATGCCGTTGCCCATGTGGGCGTAGGTGTGGTAGTGGATGCCGGCTTCTCCGAGGTTGCCGATGAAGCGGATCAGCTCCTCGACCTTGGCGTCCCGTCCCGGGAGGTTCAGGGTGATTTCCGGGACGTTGTGCACCCCGTGGTGGGCGATGCGGTAGATCTGCAGGCCGAACCCGGCGAAGCGGTTCCTGAGCTGCTTGTAGGTTTCCACCGAATGCAGCGCGGGGTCGTCGATCCCCACCATCAGCCACTCGACCCCGAGCTGCTGGAAGAACCGCAGGTCTTCGTCGCTGGCGTTGTGGGAGGTCTGCCCGGCGACCTGGATTCCCGGGGTCGTCGAGAAGAAGCCGGGAACCGCGCGCAGCGGGTAGCGGGAATCGGGACTCATGGGACTTCCTGGCAGAGTTAAATCTCGAGCGGCTCCGGGGTCTTCAGCACGAAGAACTTGCGGACCGCCTTCCTGACGTTCCAATGGGCTTTCAGCCCGATGGGGAAGTGGGCCATGTCGCCGGGGCCTACGTCGTAGCTCCTGCCCCCTTCCTCGGTGATCGTCACTTCTCCTGCGAACACGTACACGAACTCGTCCCAGGTGTAGGTCCAGTCGAACTCCCCCGGCTCGCAGGTCCACAGACCGCTGGACAGGGTCTTGTCGGCAGACTGGTTGAGCACGGTGCCGCGCGCGACCGGGTTGCCGGCGGTGATGGATTCGGCGTCGATCGGCATGTCGGGGAGGGGACCCTCCGGCTCGCTGGCGGTGATCAGTGCGAGGGTGCTGAGATCTGTCATGGCCTTGTCTCCGGTTGGAGGTGGGAGTGCGGGTGCTTCCGGCTCTCTCGGTGAGGACTGGGGTTGAGGAAGCGATCCAAATGAAAATCCGGGTCGTGCACGGGCTTCACCGCGCCGCGGCGCAGGAGATGACGCGGATGTCGGAGGAGGCGCTCCACACCGCCTCCCAGCGCCGGCCGCGGTCGCCGCTGCGGTACAGCTTCTCCTCGACGGCCGCCCAGGCGGCGCCGGCGGCGTCGAAGGCGACATGGAAGGTGTCGACGTTGTCGCGCGCGGCCGCGGGGAAGCCGTCGCGGACGTGGGTCCAGGAGCGCCCGGCGTCGTCGCTGCGGAACAGCTTTCCCGTGCCCTCGGCGTGCGGTCCCCTGCTCACCGAGGCGAGCAGGCAGTCCGGGTCCGAGGGATGCACGGCCACCGCCCTGCCGTAGCGGGAAGGCAGTCCGCCGGAGCGGTGTTCCCAGGAGCCGCCGCGGTCGCCGCTGACGAACACCGCATCCGCGGTGTTGGCGTACACCCGCTCCGGGGCCGCCGGGCAGACGGCGACCTGGTGCACGTCCTGGTGCAGGTCCGGGGTCACCGGCTTCCAGGACCCGCCGCCGTCGGCGGAGCGCATGATGCTGCCGACGTGGATGTCGGCGTACACGTCGGGCCCGCTGCCGGCGAGGCTGCGCACCGCCGGCGGCCCTCCCCAGGGGGTGTACCACTCGTCGCGGACCGCGAGAGCGGCGAAGGATTCGCTGCGCCGCGCCGGTTGTCCCTGTTCCATCCGGTAGAGGTGGGGAGGCTCGGTCCCGATCAGCAGCACCAGCGGATCCGCGGCGAGGAGGTGCAGGCAGCAGATTTCGTCGCCGATGCCGCTTTCCTTGCGCTCGGTCCCGTCCGCCCCGATCAAGGCGACATCGCCGTTCGGGAGGGCTGCCACCCCGCCGCCGTTCGCCGCGGTGCCGGCGACCGCGGCCTCGTCGAGCACCCGGACCGGTTCCGGTTCCCGGACCGCTTCGTCCGCCAGGAATACGGCGTCTTCCGTCAGTATCAGCACAGGACCGTCCGCGGCCGGGAATCCCGGCGGCGAACCCTCCTTTCCGTTGGATGGCGATTGCGTGACATGCGGCGCTCGCGGTTGTCAAGGCATATATACTGCGCTAAAATGAGCGCGATCAAGCAGGGGCGAAATTCCAGCAGTCCCTTTTGAAGAACAGTTGCCACGCCGGGAGGGGAACGGCGATGGGAGCCGGGGTGTTCTTCAACCTGAGAAGGGACCGGTCGGCGGATGAGCTGCGAGGCGCCGGCGACACGGGACGCAAATGAAAGGACGGAAAAAATGACCGTTTCACGCAGGACGTTTCTCCGCAGGACCGCGGCCGTATCCGCCGGATTCGCCGGTCTTCGCGAGCTTTCATGGGTCTACGGGGACGAGTCCCCGGAGCAGGTTTTCGGTTCCCTGGAGAAGGACCCGAACGACCTGCTCGAGCTGCCGGGCGGCTTCGGTTACCGGGTTGTCTCGCGGGTCGAGGAGCGCATGGCCGACGGCTTCCTGGTGCCGTGGGCCCCGGACGGCATGGCCGCCTTTCCCGCCTCCAACGGCAGGACCCTGCTGCTGTGCAACTCGGAGGCGAGCCCTTCGGACGACAAGGACGGGCCGAAGGGGGAGCAGGCGAAGCTGCTGTCGCAGCTGCCGGAACGGCTGGTCTACGACCCGCGCGACGACGACGGCCAGTGCCTCGGCGGGGTGACGACCATCATCTGCGACACCCGCACCGGGCTCGTGGAGAAGCAGTTCCTCAGTCTCGCCGGCACGGTGCGCAACTGCGCCGGGGGGCCGACGCCGTGGAACAGCTGGATCACTTGCGAGGAGACCACCGACAAAGCGGGGGACGGGTACACGAAGGACCACGGCTACAACTTCGAGGTGTTCGCCTCGGAAAAGCAGGAGCTGCAGGAGCCGGTGCCGCTGGTGGACATGGGTCGCTTCGTTCACGAGGCGGTGGCGGTCGACCCCGCTTCCGGGATCGTCTACCAGACCGAGGACCGCGGCGACGGCCTGATCTACCGGTTCATTCCCCACAAGCCGGGCCGCCTTCAGGAAGGGGGGCGGCTGCAGGCGCTCGCCTCCTTGGACAAGTCCTCCCTCGACACCCGCAACTGGCGTGGGGAAGGCGCCTCAGCCAGGACGGAGATCGCCGTCGGGACCGAGTTTCCGGTGCGCTGGGTCGATATCGAAAACGTGCAGTCCCCCGACGGCGACCTGCACCTGCAGGGGTACAACAAGGGGGCGGCCCGCTTCGCCCGCGGCGAGGGGATGTGGTACGGGATAGGGAGCGTCTTCTTCGCCTGCACCAGCGGCGGCCACGCCGGGCAGGGGCAGGTGTGGCGCTACACCCCGAGCCCGCACGAGGGCACCGCCGGGGAGCAGGGTGCAGGGGCGGGAAAGCTGATGCTCTACGCAGAGCCGAACGACAAGGGCCTGGTGGAGAACGCCGACAACCTCACCGTCGCCCCTTGGGGGGACGTGATCCTCTGCGAGGACGGCGGCGGGACCGACCGCCTTGTCGGCATCCGCCCGGACGGGACGTTCTACGAGCTGGCGCGCACCGTCTCCTCGTCGGAGCTGGCCGGGGCGACTTTTTCTGCGGACGGAAGCACCCTGTTCGTCAACGCCCAGCAGGACGGGGTGACCATGGCGATCACCGGCCCCTGGCCCGCCGGTTGATTTCCGGCTTCAGCAGGCCCTCTCCTCGAGCCATTCCCCGGTGATCTCGAGCCCGAACCCCGGGGCGTCGCTGGGGAGGACGAAGCCGTTCTCGACGACCGGGGTCCCCGGCAGCCGCACCATCTCCTCCAGGGGAACCCCGGGCGGGGACACCCCCTCCGAACGCTCGCCCCAGGCGACGGCCGGCATCGCGAAGGAGAGGTGCTGGCCGTACGGATAGTTCATGCCGCCGTGGGCGAGCACGTGCTGTCCGTGGGCTTCGGCGAGGTGGCAGATGCGCAGGGCGGCGCTGATGCCGCCGACCCAGCGGACGTCCGGCTGGAAGATGTCGACGAGGCCGTTGGCGGCGGCGAAGGCGAACGGCGGGATGGAGTACCAGTGCTCGCCGGTCGCCAGGATCTGGTGGGGGATGCGCTCCCGCAGCTTGACGTAGCTGCCGAGGTCCTCGGGCCTGACGTAATCCTCGAACCACTTGATGCGGTAGGGCTTCAGGGCTTCCGACAGGCGCACGACGTACTCGACGTCGAACGACATCCAGGCGTCGACCATCAGCTCGCGCTCGTCGCCGATCAGCTCGCGCGCCCTGGCGACCAGCTCCTCGTTGCGGCGCAGCCCCTCCATGTCCTCTTCCGGGCCGTGGCGGAAGAAGACCTTTATCGCGTCGAACCCCAGCTCGAGGTACCACTCGATGCTGTTCTCGATGCCCCAGTTGTGGCCGGTGGCGCTGGCGTAGCAGGGGATGGCGGTCTTCTGCGGCCCCCCGAGCAGCTCGTAGACCGGGCGCTGCAGCAGCTTCCCCTTGAGATCCCACAGGGCCATGTCGACGGCGCTGACAGCGTAGCTCGCCAGGCCGGCGGTGCCGTAGTGGGCGGTGGCGCGCTGCATGGCGTCGAACAGCTTCTCGGTGGCCATGCAGTTCTCCCCGGTGACTATCGGGCCGAGGTGGTCCTCGATGATCCGGGCCGTCGCAGCCGAGTAGCAGCCGAGGCCGAAGCCCCAGGTGCCGTCCCGGGCGGTGACCACGCAGGCGACGTCCCGCCAGTCGCCGCGCGAGCGGGTCAGGAGGCCGGGGTAACGGTGCATCGGGCTGACGATGGGAGGGGCGTCCGGGATTTCCGGGACGCGCGGCTTTGTCGTCGGGCGGGGGTCGGCGGCGATGGGGAAGGCGCGGACTTCGGCGATTTCCATCGGTGGGATTCTCCGGTTTGTCTGGGTGCGGGGGAACCGCTATACTCGAAAAACCGTTCGCTCTCCCCGCACCGCCGTTCGCAAGCTTTCCCGTCCCCGGCTCCCCCCAAGGAAGGGATATGTCGCATCGCGGCAGCAGGCGTTTCGTCGCCGACGTGCACCTGCACTCGCGGCACTCGCGTGCAACCAGCAAAGAGCTCAATCCCGAAAACCTGCACAAGTGGTCGGCGCTCAAGGGCGTCGACGTCGTCGGCACCGCCGACTTCACCCACCCGGAGTGGCTGGCGGAGTTGAAGGAGAAGCTCGTCCCTGCCGAAGAGGGGCTTTACCGGCTGCGCGGCGACCTGCAAAAAGCGGTGGAGGAGGAGCTGCCGGCATCCTGCCGCAGCGAGGTGCGGTTTCTCCTGTCCGTCGAAATCAGCTCGATCTACAAGCGCCACGGCCGCACCCGCAAGGTCCACAACGTCGTCATCCTGCCCGACTTCGACGCCGCCGACCGCTTCAACCTGCGCCTGGGGCGGATCGGCAACCTCAAGTCGGACGGGAGGCCGATCCTCGGCCTCGACAGCCGCGACCTGCTCGAAATCTGCCTCGAGGTCTGTCCCGAGGTGCTGTTCATCCCCGCCCACATCTGGACCCCGCACTTCGCTGTGCTGGGGGCCAGCTCCGGGTTCGACAGCATGGAGGAGTGCTTCGACGACCTGCTGCCGCACATCCCCGCGGTCGAGACCGGGCTGTCGTCCGACCCGCCGATGAACGGCCGCCTCTCGCAGCTCGACCGCTTCGCGGTGGTTTCGAACTCCGACGCCCACTCGCCCCGCAAGCTGGCGCGCGAGGCGACCTGCTTCGACACCGAGCTGTCCTACCGGGGAATGCTCGAGGCCCTGCGCGACCGCGACCCGAGCCGGTTCACCGGCACCATCGAGTTCTACCCGGAAGAGGGGAAGTACCACTACGACGGCCACCGCAAGTGCGGCGTCTGCTGGAAGCCGGAGCAGACCATCGCCGCCGGGGGATTGTGCCCGGAGTGCGGCCGCAAGCTGACCGTGGGCGTGCTCCATCGCGTCGAGAAGCTCGCCGACCGCGGCGAAGGGGAGGCGGCCCCGGAGCGCCGGTTCGAGTACCTCATACCCCTCGAGGAGGTGATCGGCTCGGCTTTGGGGGTCGGGCCGAACAGCAAGAAGGTGCAGAGGATCTACTTCGCCCTCGTCGAGCAGATCGGCCCGGAGCTCGAGATCCTGCGGATCGCCGACACGGCGAAAATCGCCCAATGCAGCGGTCATTCCCTGGTAGCCGAGGGGGTGCGGCGGATGCGCAGCGGCAAGGTGGCGATCGCCCCCGGATACGACGGCGAGTACGGCAGGATCGAGGTGTTCAGCGACGAGGAGCGCCGCCGGATCGAGGGGCAGTCGCAGCTGTTCGACATCGGGGCCGTCCTCGGCGAGAAATCGCTGCGGGCGGCCGAGGTCGTCGAGTCGATGGCGGCGGAAGCGGGCGGGGCCAGGGTGGATACTTTGCTCGAGCAGGGAGGTGCGGTTCTGGAACGCCTGCTGTTCTCCGGGAAGGCGCTCGACCAGGATCAGCAGGCCGCGGTCGAGGAGCCGGCGGGGCCGGTGGTGGTTGCCGCCGGTCCGGGCTCGGGCAAGACGCGCACCCTGGTGCAGCGGATCGCCCACCTCGTCCGCCGCGAGGGGGTCTCGCCGGGCAAGATCTACGCCGTCACCTTCACCAACCGCGCCGCCGACGAGATGCGGCAGCGGCTGGGCGCCATGGACCCGCCGCTGGCCAACGTGGAGCGGCTGTTCACCGGCACCTTCCACCGCCTCGCCCTACACCTGATGGGCAACTTCCGCCGCGGTCCGGAAGCGGCCGTCATCGACGGACAGGACGCGCGGGCCACCGTCGCCGCCGTGATCGGGGAACAGGGGGCCGGCTTCCGCCCGGCGGCGGCGCAGGAGCGGATCTCCCGGTGGAAGGCGGAGGGGCGGCTGCCGGGTGATGTGGCGGCATCCGGGGAGGAGCTCGCCGGCGTATACGAGGGGTACCAGCAGCGGCTGGGGCGGCTGGGAGCCCGGGACTACGACGACATCCTCCTCGACTTCCTGCACCTGCTCGAGGAGGACGAAGGGTTTTCCGCCTACGCCGGCGGCTGCATCCAGTGCCTTCTGATCGACGAGTTCCAGGACGTCAACGCCGTGCAGTACCGCCTGGCGGTCCGGCTGGCCGGCGACGGCCGCGGCCTCTTCGTCATCGGCGACCCCAACCAGTCGATTTACGGTTTCCGCGGGGCCGACCCGGAGTACTTCGCCCGCCTCGACTCCGCATTCCCCGGATGCAGGCGCTTCCGCCTGGCCGCCAACTACCGCTCCTCCCCGTACCTGGTGAGGGCCGGCCGCTCCCTGATCGGCCCGCCGGAAGAAACCGGGGGAAACGGAGCCGGGGCCGCGGTGGGACGGGGGGTGATCCGCTTGGTCGCGACCGGCAGCGAGATGTCCGAGGGGATCGCCGTCGTCAGGGAGATCAACCGGCTCGTCGGGGGCGCCGACATGGTCGCTTCCGACAACGCCGCGGGAAGCGGCGGGGAGTACGGCTTCGGCGACATCGCCGTGCTGTTCCGCACCGGCAGGCAGGCCGAGGTGCTGGAGACCTGTTTCCTGACCGAGGGCCTCCCCTACCGGCTCATCGGCCAGCGCGGCTTTCTCGACACGCCCGCTGTGCGGCAGGCGCTCGCCTTCTGGCGCTGGGTCGCCCAGCCCGGCAGCGGCCTGCGGCTGCTCGAGGCGCTGCGGCCGCAGCCGTTCAACCCGGGGCGGGCGGCCACCGCGCAGATCACCGCGGCCCTGCTCGAAGCCTCCGGGCCGGTGGACCTGGCGGCCCTCGGCGCATCGCTGTCGGAACGGGAGCGGGCGAAGCTCGCGGCCCTGACCGAAGCCGCGGAGCGCTACCGGAGCAGGGCGGGGGAGCCGCCGGCGGAACTGCTGCGCTGCTGGCAGGCGGAGTTCGGTTCCGATGCGGCGGCCGAGGAGACGGGGTTCTCCCGTTTCGTCGCGCTGGCGGAGAACGCGGAAACCATGGAGCAGCTGCTCGAGCGGGTGGTCCTGGGCCAGGACGCCGACTTCGAGCGCCGGGGCGGCGCGAGGCAGCCGGAAACGGTCAGCCTGATGACGATGCACGCCGCCAAGGGGCTGGAGTTCCCGGTGGTGCTGATCTGCGGCGTCGAGGACGGGGTGATACCGCTGGCCGAGCCGGGGCGGGAGTGCGACGAAGAGGAGGAGCGGCGCCTGTTCTACGTCGCCGTGACCCGCGCCGGGAAGGAGCTGGTCCTGTTTCGCGCCCGCAGCCGCATGCGCCACGGGCAGCGGGTGCAGTTGCAGAAGTCGCGGTTTTTGGACATGGTACCAGGGGCTCTCCTGCGGGAAGAGGAAGAGGCGATGTCCGAATCGCGGCGAACCCGCCAGCTTAGCCTGTTCTGAACGATGACCGGCACCAGGCTGACGCAGCAGCAGATCAACTTCTTCAACACTTTCGGGTACCTGTATTTCCCCGGCCTGCTCGCCGACTGCGTCGACCGGATAATCGCCGAGTTCGAGCGCGTCTGGGAGCGGCACGGCGGCGGCCACCACGGCAGTCCGCACGACGGGAACCGGCGCTCCTGCATCGTGCCGTTCCCCGACAAGAGCGAGTACCTAAGCAGCCTCCTCGACGACCCGCGCATCCACGACATCGCCGCCGGCCTGCTCGGCGAGGACTTCAACTACACCAGCGGCGACGGCAACCTCTACGTCGGCGACACCGGCTGGCACTCCGACGGCTACAGCGGCACCCGCATCCCCAGCATCAAGATCGCCTTCTACCTCGACCGGCTGACCGCCGACACCGGGGCGGTGCGCGTCATCCCCGGCAGCCACCACTGCGGGGACGCCTACGCCGACAGCCTGGAGCGGTCCGTCAGGGAGAGCGGGGAGCAGTGGGGCGTCAGGGAGAGCGGGGAGCAGTGGGGCGTCGCCCCCGGGGAGGTGCCCGCCGTCATCGTCGAGACCGAGCCCGGGGACATCGTCGTCTTCTGGCACAACACCAAGCACTCGGCCTTCGGCGGCTCGGTGCGGCGCCGCATGTACACGATGAACTTCATCGAGCACGTCCCCGAGGAGCGCCTCGAGGATTTCCAGAACGCCCTGGCGCACGAGGGACGCTTCTGGATCGACCACATCCTGGGTGAGGAGATGCTGAGAACCGCGGGGCCGGAGCGCATGGTGCACCTGCGGCAGGTCATCGAGAACGACTTCAAGGTGAAGGAAGTGCACGCCCGCCTGCGGGCCGAGCGCTCGGAGCCGTCGCGGGGATGAGAGTTCGGCCAGCGGCCGAATTCAGGCGGAATCGCGGCCCCAGGAACCAGGGTACTGCCGGCACTTCAAAACCTGGTTCCGAGAATACTCAAGGAAGGTCCGCGGTCGAGGGATAGCTGTTCCCGGCGATGGCATCCGCCAGGAAGTCGAACGGCAGGGCGCGGGGTTCAGCCTCCCTTTTCCAGCGCCCGACCGCTTCCG
>JAPOZF010000032.1 GCA_026706165.1 Gemmatimonadota bacterium | reverse complement strand
CTCTCTCACCACCCGAAGGGAGGCCGTCGCCCGTCTTTCTGCTTTGGCGAATGGTTGCAATTGGCCCTCGCTCCTTTCCACCACCCGGAAGACGGAAAAACCCTGCGGGACCTGCACCGGACCGGCGAGCTGACCTACCTCCGCGGCGAGCGCCCGGTCCACCAGCTCCCCGTACCTTGCGCGCTGATGCCCGTGCATGTGCAGGTTCCCGTCCCCGGCACCAGCCCGCATGCTCAGATGCGCCAGGTCCTCGAACGCTTCTCCCGAATCCAACCGTTGACGCACCGCGGTTGCCGCGTCCCGATCGTCCAGGAGAATCTCCTGGACCCAGATCTGGGAGGACTCGACGAACATGCCGGGGTGATCGAGGTAGAACTGCCTGGCATCCTCCTCGCCGACCTGCACCCGGTCGCGGACCCTCCGGCGCAGAGCCATCAGCAGGAGCTCGACTTCCTTGCGTTGATTCCACTCGAGCACTGCGGGGATCCGATGATACCCCAGCTTCCGGGCCGCCTCCCAGATCATGATGTCGGGCAGTACCCAGATGCGGGCGGCCTCCACCTCCGCGGCACTGTCCCCGAGCCCGGGCATGCGTCCGAGATGGCGAAACTCCCAGTCGTAGTCGCCGACCGTTATTTGTCCCCCTTCGTAGGAAAACAGCACAGCGGCCGCCTCGGCAGGCGTGATCTGTGGCCGGGAGGTTCCCCCAGGCTCCTTGCCCACCAGGACCGCCAGTCCCTCCGGTTTCACCGAAAGGCCTGACTCGTAGGCCAGTTCATCGACCAGGGCCCGCCTCTCGACCGCCAGTTTCTCCTTCCCGAGGTCGGCGCGCGCCCTGCGGCGGTTCCTGGGTGAGACCTCTTCCCGCTCCCCGGTAAAGCGGACCAGGAGAAAGGCGCCGCGCGATTGCAGCGGCTCGGAGACTGCGCCGGATTCCAGCTCCCTGAAAACCTCGAGGGGAATACCCACCCGGCCAGCCACGGATCCGTCGACATATCCGATTTCCCCGCCCGTCTCGACATACCGCTCATCGATCGAGTGGAGCCGTGCCAGCTCGGCGAAATCGCCCCCCTCTTCCAGGAGGCGGCGAATCCGGGCGGCCTGCTCTTCGGTGTCCACCACTATCCAGCTCAGGAGCCTCTGGTGGTCGAGCCCGTCCCGGGCGAGACGCGCCTGCACTTCCCCCTCGGAAATGCTGACGAGAGGGTGGAGGTGGCGTCTCTCGTACTGATCGACGACGTGCCTGCGAACCGCGAACCCGAAGCGGGCCTGGAACGCACTGGTGGTGTCGATGCCCCGACGGCGGGCTTCGAGTACCAGCAGCTTTTCGTCGATAAGCGTCTGCAGGTAGTCGCGGCGGGCGGCATCCCCCCCCTTCCCGGCGCGCAGTCCCGGCAACAGGGAAGCGGCGAACTCCTCGACTTCGCGCCGGTCGATGGACTCCCCTGCGACCCGGGCAACGACTGCGGCAGGGGCGTCGGCCTGCTCGCCGGGAGGCGTGTCGGCGCAGGCGGCGAAGAGGGGAAGACAACCTGTAACGATTCTTCGAACCAAACTGTTCCTCAGTTCACTCCAGCCCGGCGAAAACGCTGATGAAGCTGCTTTGCAGACTTCTGGCAGGCCCGTTCTCGGGGTCGCGCCGGTCGAACTTGACCCCCATCTGGGTGCTGAGCTTGTAGCCGAGATAGTCCCTCGTGTTGGTGAACTGCAGGGCCAGGACCCGGCTGTTCCGATCGTTGAGATCCTCCCGCAGGTCCTTGAACAGGATGTACTCGACGCCCGCTTCGGCATACGTGCTTGCCAGGATCGGGAAGCGGGCGAGCACGGAGAACAGCTCGGTGAGCTCTTCGCGCTCGCCGACCGCGGCGAGATCGCGCGTCTGGTTCCGGTACTCGCTCTTCCATCGCGGCTCAAGTTCCAACAGGCCCAGGCTGAGCTCGTAGCCGACCTTGTTGATGACGCCGAAGAAACGCTCGTTCTGCAGCTGGCCGCGGATTCTGCGGTCCTCCCTGCCGAGCTGGGTGTGGGTCAGGTCGAACTTGACCTTGTTGATGAAACGCAGCCTCGACATCCCGGTGTAATCGAAATTCAGCCACAGGCTGTTGTGCCAGGCATCCTCGAGCAGGAGAGGGTCGGTGATGTTGACCGGCTGCCCTTCGGACTCAGCGGTCTGGTAAGCCCACTGCAGCAGGTTCTCGCGAATGTCGTCCCTGGCGCGCTTGACCATGTCGTAGACGCGCAGCCGGCCGAACCCCGGATAGTCTCTGTCGAAAGTGGCCAGCAGGTAGCTGGTCTCGTTGTGCCGGTCCTCCGAGATGAGGCGCTCGTCCATGCGGCCGACGATCGCTCGAACCTCCGGGGTTATGTTTGCGCCGGCGTACACGTTGTAGCCGCGGTGATCGCGCCGGTAGGGATAGTCGGGCTCGTTGTCGTTCTCGAACCGGTCTATCCAGCCGTTGTTGTTCATGTCGGGACCGAAGAGGAATTCCGGCCGGTCGACGTTGAAGCGGAGGAAGGGCTCCTCGTAGTCGGGGAATTCGTTGCGCCGTGCGCTGCGGCGGTTGTCGTTCTGGTTGAAGTCGGAGATGAAGTCGTTGTTTTCGTCCCATCCGGGAAAGATGTCGAAGTCGCCGTTGCCCGCCCCCTTGCGGGCGAGATCCGGGATCCGGTCCTGGTCGTCGTTGTCGTCGACGAACTCATAGAAGGAGCGCGGGTCGCCGTAGTCGACGAACCCCGTCCGCGGGAAGGTGTTCGTGGTGACCGTGGTGGTGGAGTAATCGTGATCCATGCTGAACGCTTCACCGAACAGGAAGAACGGGTAGGCCTGCTTGGAGAGGTTCACCATCCAGGCGTCGGCGCGGCGGTCGCCCCTGACCCCTGAGAAGGCGTCATGGGTGATCAGGTTGGCGTTGGGGTACATCCTGTAGCTGTA
>JAPOZF010000769.1 GCA_026706165.1 Gemmatimonadota bacterium | reverse complement strand
GATCGACGGCGTCGGGATCGAGCTCACGGCCGGGATCGCCGTTCGCCAGGCCGTGGACGTCTCCATCGATGTTGTCCGCTCGACACTGGAACCCGGCACCCCTCAGGAAGCCCTGCTGACCCTGCGGTCGAACCTGGAGGAGGCGTGTGAGGCGCGGCTGCGAGTGACGCCGGCGACAGGCGGGGATGCGAGCGAGCACAGGGTGGCGCTCGTTGCGAAGGGAGGAGCCGAACTCCCGGCGCCGGTGACGGCTTCGCAGGCCGGGCCGGTTGCGCTGGACGTCGAGACCAGCGCCGTGGCGGGCGGAAAGACGGTACCGGTAAAAACCAGGCGGATCGACCTCCTGGCCGTCGAGCGGGGCGGCGTCTCCGGAGGCGTCGGGAAGGAGGGCGCCCTGCTCTGCGGAGGCGGGCTGATGGTCAGCGCCGGCCTGCGCAACGGACAGGTCTCGATCTTCCACAGGCTGCGGGCGCTGCGGTCCCGCAGGATGGACCTCTACCGCCCGCGGCTCGGACCCCCCTTCGCGGGAGACGATCTGTTTCAGGAGAAGGCCGAGGCGTCGGTCGAACAGGATGCCCTCGGAGTCGCGCTCCGTCTGCGGACCAAGTCCGGTGCTCCGACCCGGTGTGACGCTTGAGAGGCGGGTCGCCGTGGGGCAGGGCCCGCTGGTCCGCCTGTCGGATACGGTAACCAACGGCTCGACCCAGCCGCTGGACCTGTCCCTGGTGCAGGGTTGGGGGATGAGGACTGGAGCCGGGGGGTCGTTTGTCGTGCCCCGGAAACAGGGGGTGTACCAGCAGGCCGCCGGTTCGGGAGGACGCGAACTGGACAATCTCAGGCTACCCGAAGAGGGGAAGGCGTGGCCGCAGGGATGGATCGCCGCCGAGAAAGAGGATGGCTGCGCCGCCGGAATCCTCTGGGAGCGGGCCGAGAGGGTGGAACCCGGCCCCTGGGGAAGTCTGCGGCTTCCGGCCGGGCGTCTGGAGCCGGGGGAGTCGAAGCAGCTCGACCCGGTTTACGCCTTCGCAGGGGACGGGAACTGGCAGACGGTCCGGGCCTGGTGGCGGACCCTGTTCGGCAGCGTACCCGAGATCGAGACGTCCCCCGACCCAGTGCGCAGACCGATCGAGTTCGGAGTCGAACCAGGTCCGCTGCTGATCGCGGGCGGGAAGGCCGAAGCGACCCTGCGCCTCGGCCACGTCGGCGAGCACCGGCTCGACGGGGAGCTCGTTCTGGAAGAATCCCCCGGTCTGCGTCCGGACGTTTCCTCCGTCAAAGTATCAGGGCTCTGCGAGTCCAGTCCGGTGGTGCGGAAGGTGGGGTTTCATCCCGCCGAACGGGCCCGGCCGGAAACGGAGGAGATCGGTACGCGTTTCGAGACCGGGGAGGCCGTCTACCGTTTCTCCGCAAGGGCGCTGATCCTGCCCCGGAACGCACGCGAGGTGCGGGTGTCGCGCCAGGAGAAAGGGCGCGTGATCGAGGAGGACAACCGGATTCTTACGGCGACGGAGTCCCCTTCTTTCATGGGGTCCCTCATCTCCCTGCAGCGGGAGGGCAGGGAGTATCTCAACAGTTCCTATCCGGACACCGTCCCCCGCGGCTGGATGAATCCCTGGCACGGCGGCATCTCCCCCGCGTACGACCGGCTGGAGGATACGCTCTGCAAGGAACGGTTCCGCTACCGCGTGATCGAACGCAAGGGGCGCCAGGGTCTGGTATGGCGCGGGGTGCGCGTCCATTGCCGCATCGCCCAGGAACATGCCCGCGGCCAGTCGATCGCACTCGAGTACCTGCTGGCGCCCGGCGCCGATGTGCTCGCGATTCTGCCAGGCTGCCGCGACGAGCTCGGAATCAGCGCTTCCGGGGACGTGGGCTTCCACATCTGGCCGGGGTTCGCCGCCTCACACGGGACCGCGTCGTTCTACAACGCAACCGATGATTCGATCACCTCGCTGGCCGCGCCCCACTGGTCCTGGGCCGGGCGCTGGAACTGGGGCGGGATCGTGGGCGAGAGCGGGGAGGCATTGTTCCTGAGCGCAAAGGGAGAAGGGGTGCAGGCGAGCGGCTCCTCGGTAGGAGACGAAGGGTGCCTGCTCGAAGGCAACCTGGAACGAACGATGTCTCCCCGCGAGCGGATCGAGGGCCTGTTCTTCCTTCTGCCGGCTTCGGGCCTGGAGGAGGGGAAGGCGGGCAAAGTCTGGAGTGAGTTCGAGGCGCTGCCGTAGTGATTCGGTGAAGCCGGATCCTGATGCCCCTGCAAGGCGATCGAGCCAAAGCAGCTCCAACAGGGAATCAGTTCGCTGTTCCCTGGGAGCCGTTCACCTGTCCTGCACCGACCCGTCGAAGCCGATCGGCGTATCCAGAACCTTGGGGTTCTCGGGCTGTGTGAGGGCCGCTTCGTTCAGGGTGATTCCCAGGCCGGGGCCGTCGGGAACCGTGAGATAGCCGCCGGCCAGTTCGAGCGGATTCAGCAGAAGGTCGCTCTTGGGCGGTTCCGACTCTCGGGTGTACTCCTGCAGCGCGAAGTTGGGGATGCATGCGTCGAGCTGCACGCAGGCCGCGGTGCTGACCGGCGACAGCGGGTTGTGGGGGATCACCTTGACGTGATGAGCCTCCGCCATGGCCGCGACCTTCTTGCATCCGGACAGCCCTCCGCACAGGCACAGATCGGGCCGGACGTAGGACGCGGCCTTCGCTTCGAGAAGCTGCTGGTACTCGAAAATCGTGGTGAACCGCTCGCCGGTGGCGATCGGAATGGAGCAGTTCCGGGCGACGTCTCCCATGATCGCCGGACTGTCCGGCAGCATCGGGTCCTCGTAGAAGAAGGGCCTGAACTGCTCGAGCCGGCGTCCCAGCCAGATGCTCTCGGCCGGGGCCATCTGCCGGTGTATCTCGACGCACAGGTCCACGCGGGGCCCCACGGCCTCGCGAAC
>JAPOZF010000747.1 GCA_026706165.1 Gemmatimonadota bacterium | reverse complement strand
CTCCCGGGTGCGCCACGGCCGGGGGTCGATGGGATGCCGACCGTGCAGGAACCAGCCGGGTTGCGGGGCGTCGGCGGCACAGGTATGTTGCTTGCGGAACTGAAATGAGAATCGCCCGAGCCATAGCCCTGGCAGGGCTCGTCGCCGCCCTGCCGGCTTCGAGCTTCGCCTTGGAGGGGTACTGCCTCCACTGCGCGCAGGTGGAGGCTGCTACCGGCTGCCACCCGCAGCAGGCGGAGGACCGGCCGCAGCTTCGCGCCGACTGCTTCTGCTGCGCCGCCCTTGACTGCGCCGGGGAGACGCAGCCTGCCGCCCAACCGGGCCACAGCTACCTGCCCGTTTCCAAGGCTGCGGCTGCGGCCCTCGCCGCCAGGGCTCCGGAGCGCGCTCCCCGGGCGGCCCCGCCGCCCCCCTCGGCCATCCGGCCCCCGCTGCATCCCGAAAAAGTCCCCCTCTACGTCCTCCACGACGTCTACCTGATCTGATCCTCCTCCGCTCTCGTCGCGCCGCCGCGGCCGATGCAGAGCGCACAAGCGAAGCGCAGGCCGTTCCCGCCCCCGGCGGCAGGGAGGGTTTTGCGCACCCCGCGCGCACCGGTCTGTCCGGAGCGCGGGCCGTTCCCTTTGCAGGAGGAGGAAGATGCACCGAAGAACCATCTGCGCCGCGGCGCTGGCGCTGGCCGCGTCCGCCGGCGCCGAACCCCCCGGGCTGGAACTCGAGCGGCTCATTGAGGAAGCGCTGGCCGCGAACCCCGGGCTGAAGGCGCTCGAGCACCGGGCAGCCGCGGCCGAGGCCAGGGTCCCGGCGGCCGGGGCGCTGCAGGACCCGTCGCTCCGGCTGGAGCTGAGCAACGTCCCTTTCAGTCCCCTCAGCCTCGACGGCTCGCCGATGAGCGGCCGCCAGGTGACCCTGTCCCAGAAGCTCCCCTACCCGGGCAAGCGGGAGGCCCGGGAACGCGCCGCCTTCCACGCCGCCGAGGGTGCCTCCGCCGCCCGCCGGGAGCGCGAGCTGACCGTCGCCAACATGGTGAAGCAGGCCTATTTCGAGCTCGCCTTCCTCGACCGGGCGATCGCCATCGCCGAGAGGAACCGGGAGCTGCTGAAGGATTTCGTCCGCATCGCCCGGAGCAAGTACTCGGTCGCCCGCGGCCCCCAGCAGGACGTGCTCAAGGCGCAGGTGTCGCTGTCGAGCCTGCGCGACCGCCTGCTGATGCTCGAGGGGCAACGGCGGCGGACGGGGGCGCAGCTGAACGCGGTGCTGAACCGCCCCCCGGGGGAGCCGGTGGGCAGGACGCCCGCGATCGAGCCGACCCCTTACGACATCGACGCGGCGCGGCTGCGCGAGATCGCCCTCGGGGAGCGCCCGCTGCTCAACGGCCTGCGGGCCAGGCGGGACCGCTGGCGCGCCGCCGGGGAACTGGCGGACCGGGAACGCCGCCCCGACTTCGAGGTCAGCGCCGCCTGGCGCCAGCGCGGCTTCCGGGAAGACCCGGTGGCTGGAAGCGACTTCTTCTCCGCCGGCGTGATGCTGAACCTGCCGGTCTACCAGGGCCGCAGGCAGGACCTGGAGGTCGCCGCGGCGCGGGCCGAGGTCAGGGCGGTCGAGGCGGAGCTCGAGGCGGAGAGCCGCGGGCTGGCGCTGCAGATCGAGCAGCTGCGGATCGACGCCGAGACCCACCTGCGGGAGATGGAGCTGTTCCGCGGCGCCATCATTCCCCAGGCCGACCAGTCGCTGGCCGCGGCCATCGCCGGCTACCAGGTCGACGAGGTCGACTTCCTCACCCTGCTCGACAACCAGGTGACCCTGCTGAATTTCGAGATCGACTACTACCGCCACCTGTCGCAATACGAGAAGACCCTGGCGCGGCTGGAGTCCGTCGTGGGCAGGAGGCTCTTCTGATGTTCGCCGAAAAAAACATTCTCACGAAGGCGCGGACCGATCCAGGGGGGGCCCTGCGTGCGCGCTCCGAAAGTGTGCTCCAACCCGCGCCGGTCCCGCGCCATGCGGATGGACTTTTCAACGGGCTGCCAGGTCATGGGCAACCGCCGGTGCCGCTCTGCCTGACCGGCTGGCAGTTCGGCCGGAGGGCGAACTGCAATTCGAAGCGCCGGCGTCCTGGTATCTGCCAGGTCGCACTGTCAGGCGCCGTCGGGCCCTGAGGGAGGAAAGAACATGAAGAAAACCGCGTGGAAATACGGAATCGCCGTCCTCCTGTCGCTGGCCGCCGGGCTCGGTGCGGGCCTCTGGCTTGGGGGCGCATTCGAAATGCCGACGCCCGCCCACCATGAGGAAACCGCAGTGTACCGCTGCCCCATGCATCCGACCGTGGTCTCCGACGGTCAGGGAAGCTGCCCGATCTGCGGCATGGACCTGGTGGCCGACGAGCCTGCCGGGGGCGCCGGCGGGCACGCCCACCACGAGGAGGCCGTGCACCGCTGTCCCATGCACCCGACCGTGGTCTCCGAGGGTCCGGGAAGCTGCCCGGTCTGCGGCATGGACCTGGTGGCCGACGAGCCGGCCGCAGGCAGCGCACCCGGCGGTGAACGCGCCGTCGCCTACTGGCGGGCGCCGATGGACCCGTCGTTCACCTCCCCGGAGCCGGGGAAGTCGCCTATGGGCATGGACCTGGTGCCGGTGTACGAGGACGAGCTCGAGGCCGAGGGAACGGTGACCATCGATCCGGCGACGGTGCAGAACATCGGGGTGAAGACCGCCGCGGTTGAGCGCCGGCGCCTGCACCGCACCCTGCGCACCGTCGGCCGGGTCGACTACGACGAGACGCGCATGACCGACGTCAACACCAAGATCGCCGGCTGGGTGGAGAAGCTGTTCGTCGACTACACGGGGCGGATGGTCGAGAAGGGGGAGCCGCTGCTGCAGATCTACAGCCCGGAGCTGGTGGCCGCCCAGGAGGAGTACCTCACCGCCGTCGAC
>JAPOZF010000125.1 GCA_026706165.1 Gemmatimonadota bacterium | reverse complement strand
ACCAACGCAGTCAGGGGGCCGCCCCGTTCCTCGATCAGGCTGCGAATGTTGGCGGCGCGGGCAGCCAGGCGCGGGTCGTCGAACGGCGTCTGCTCCTCGCCCGGAGTCCCGCCCTCCCGGGACTCCTGCCCGGCACCGAACATCTCCCCCACGCGGGTCTCGTGCTGGTACACCTCCCTGTTGCCGATGCACCACAGCAGCGCCCCCAAAGGCGCGCCGCGGTAGGTGCCGACCATCTTCTCCTCGAGATCGCGGGCCGTAAGAGGGGGTTGGGCCTCGCTCATGATCCAGCCGTCGTCGTTGACCAGGAGCGGGCGGCGGGTCGCCGGTGCGGACATTGCGGTCTCCCTGTTGGGTCATTCGGTCATGGATACGTCAGCTTATCGTATTATAACTGAAGAAGGGAAGCGATCCATGCGGTCGCCGCGGCGGGAACGGACCAGCCTGGAGGCATTCCGACGCCTGTGAAACCACCGCGGATGGAGGCGCAGTCTCCGGGACCGCTTCAACGACGGCAGGGGGACGGCCATGAAGGACAAGCCAAATCTGGTCTTCATCACGAGCGATTCGCAGCGTTTCGACACGCTGGCCTGCTATGGCAATCACCAGATCCAGGTTCCCAACCTCAACGCCCTGGCGGAGACGGGCCACGTCTTCGAGAACGCCTGCATCACCATGCCGCCCTGCGCGCCGGCGCGGTCAACTATCATGACCGGGCTGTATCCCCACGCCAACGGGTGCGATTTCGACCTGGCGGCGCTGAGCCCGGAGGTGCCGACCATCGCCGAGCTGCTCCCGCAGGATTATCACTGCGCGTTCTGCGGCCACTGGTCCCTTGGCGACGAACTCGTCCCGCAGCACGGATTTGCGGAATGGGTCGGAATCAGGGACGAGTGGACGAGGCATGCCTCCAGGCCGGAATACCGGGAGCTGTTCAGCGCCTACCATCAGTACCTGGTGACCAACGGCTTCCAGCCGGATGTGCAGAGGCGCGCGGATGCGCCGGCGGCCCCGGCCGATTGGCGCAACGCCATGGTATTCGACATGGTGACGTCGGCCGAACTGGAAGAGCCTTTCACCAAGGCGGGCTTCGTCGGCCGCGAAGCATCCCGCTTCATCCGCGAGAACCGGGGCCGGCCCTTCGCGCTGTATGTCAGCCTCCTCGAGCCCCACACTCCCTGTTCCGGGCCATTCAACGACCTTTACCCCCCGGAGTCGGTGCCCGTCGGGCCCCACTTCATGAAGGCGCCGCCGGCGAATGCCGCGCTGGTCAACCGGCTGGCCGCCGAGACGTATTTCGAGTGGCGCCGGCAGGATGATCCGGACCCGCGGAGCGACTGGATAGCCCGTACCGGCGGGTCCCGCATGACGCCGGCAGATCTGCGCACCGGGGCATTCTGGCGCAAGTTCCGCGCTCAGTACTGGGGGCAGATAACCCTGATGGACCGCGCCGTGGGCGGCATTCTGCGCACCCTGGAGGAGTGCGACCTGGCGGAACGCACCATCGTCGTCTTCACGAGCGACCACGGCGCGATGATGGGCGACCATGCCCTTCTGACCACACCCTATCTGTACGAGGAAAACGTCAGGGTGCCGCTGCTGGTGCGGGTGCCCTGGCTGGCCGACAGGCGGAGAACGGTCCCGGGACGGGCCAGCCACGTCGACCTCGTGCCGACCTTGCTCGAGCTCATGGGAGCGCCTATTCCAGCGAATCTGCAGGGGAGGAGTCTGGTCCCGGTTCTCGAGAACGAGGCCACCCTCGAGGAGAACGATGTGTTCATCCAGCTGCACAGTCCCGCCAACCGGGAGCTGTGGCGGCCCTGCACCGGGGAGGAGATGCGTATCGTCTCCGGTCCCTGGCGGGGGATCGTCTCCGCCGAGGGGTGGAAGCTCAACCTGAGCCCGGTGGATCAGTGTGAGCTTTACGATCTGAACACCGACCCCCACGAGCAGCGCAACCTCTTCGACGATCCGGCTCAAAGGGATCGGGTCCGGACCCTTGCCGACCGCATCCGTGCCTGGCAGGAGCGAACCGAAGACTCGATGCCCCTTCCGGCGGTGTAGCAGGGCCCTGCAGCTGTGAAGGACCCGGCTGTTTTTCCACGCGCATCGCCGCCGCGCCGAGGGATGGAATACTGATTTGGTATAATCGCTGAACAAACGACCTGGAGGGTATCCAGCGCCGGGAAGGCATCCCCCGACCCGGCGAGACCGACAGAAACCGGAGGAGACAATGGAGTCCCAGCTGCTGCACGATTTCGGCACGGAGAAGCAGATCCTTTTCGACGACGCCCTGGTGGCGGACAACCGCGGGTTCCACCTGACCATGAACCCCGCGGTTCGGGCCGAGCAGCCGGCGGTGGTCGCCGACAGGCCGTGGGAAGCCGGGGGCGCCAGCCAGCCGAGCGTCGCCGCCTGCGCCGACGACCGGCACCGGATGTGGTACTACAGCACCGAGGGCCGCGGCGGCAGCCAGTTGCTCTGCTACGCCGAGTCCGCCGACGGCGTCGAGTGGGAGAAGCCCGATCTCGGGGTCTGCGAGTACGAGGGGAGCACGAAGAACAACATCGCCGCCCGCGGCATCCACGCCGGCGTCTTCGAGGACCCGCACGACGTCCCGGAACGGCGCTACAAGCTGATCGGCTCGGACGGGACCAAATGGGGGGTGACGAGCGTCAACTGCGGCGGCGCCCGCTTCCGGTACTTCAAGGGGGAGCTGGAGACCTGGGAGTACCAGGGCATCATCGGCGCGCACTCGCCGGACGGCATCCACTGGACGAAGTACGACCGCCCGATCATGCCGTGGTACACCGACACCCACAACGTCGCCTTCTGGGACGACCGCATCGGGCGCTACGTCGCCTACGTGCGCTGGAACGACCACCTGCACGTAAACGAGGAGGGCCGCCAGGTCGGCTCTTTCGATTACCGCTCCATCG
>JAPOZF010000475.1 GCA_026706165.1 Gemmatimonadota bacterium | reverse complement strand
TCAATGTCGGGGATTTCGAGGATGCCATTGTCGAGTTGCCGCCGGGCTTTCGCCCATACGACATTGGATCGGACTATGTACTTGGCGAGTGGCGAGACGAACTCGGCGTCGAGTTCGTGCAGATGTACGGTTTGATCGAGGTCGCCTCCGACCGGTAGTCATGAGCATTACCAGTAAACCCGGCCAAGGAGCGCGTCCCCGCGGCCCACGTTGGGGGGGGGTTGAAGAAGTCGCCGGATCGTTCCTCGGGGGCACTTGGCGCCTCCGCGTTGGCGAAGATCCCGGACGCGGCACCCACGGGGCTCGTCTGACGCCCGTTTCGGGTCTGAGGAGCGTACTTACTGTGGCCACAGTGAGGCTGACGAGGGTGGCTTCCGCCCCCCTTCGATCCCCCGATTCGCGCTCCAGCAGAGTGCGGGAGCGGGGCTGGCTCCGCCCCGTCAACCGGCGCGGAGTGTCCCGGTTCGGACGGTCCGCCTCAATGGGAGTCCTCACCTTGGCGTGCCATTGCGTCGCCATCGGCCAGGGCGAGTGTGGACGGCGCCGTGCCGTCTGCCGATACCTTTGAAGCCGTCCGTTGGCAGAGCGGGAGGCTGCCGCAACCCACCCCTCTATCCGAACTCCCATGGCCCCATGTTGCGTTGACGGTTGCATCTGCTCTCCCAGTTCCCCTCCACGCTCGGAATGGCGATTACTGCACCGAGACACCTTCTGTGATCCCCACTACACGCAGTACCGGGAGGTGGTGAGGGCGCTTGGTGAGGTGTGCGCCGCAGTCCCCGCTTAGAAGATGAAATCCCCAGTCCCGCTCCCGATCCTGACCGTGTTCTTCGCTGCGTGTTCCCCCTCCGGCGACCTGCCTCCACTGTCTGTCCAGCGCGACAGCGCCGGGATCACGATCATCGAGTCCTTCGCGCCCGTCTGGGGCGACTCGGCGCGCTGGCGGGTCGGTGCGGAGCCCCTGCTCGACTTGGCGGAATCGGGCGCGGGCGATGCGCACTACTTCGATTTGGTGGGCGACGTGCGGCGGCTGCCGGATGGCGGCATCGTCGTGGCGAACCGCGGCTCGGCCGAGATTAGGAAGTTCTCGGCCGACGGCGGTTTCGTCGGGTCGGCGGGAGGCAGCGGCGAGGGGCCGGGCGAGTTCACGAACCTCATGCAGATCGAGCTCGCCGGCGATTCCCTGCTCGGCTTGGACTGGAACGGCCGCATGGCAATGTTCGGTCGCGACCTCGGGCTGGTCCACACGATGTGGCCCGACCCCGAAGTCAGCGAGGTTCGGTATCTGAGCGACGGGATCATGGTCGCCGAGATACTGGTGCCCGAGCACGGAACCGTAGGCTTGGCGCGGTGGCCCTCGGTATTGGTGCTTTTCGACTTGGACGGCGTAGCGGCGGACACCATCGGCTGGACACCCGGCTTCGAGGAGTACGCCAACGACGTCCTCAGCATGGCTCCGCTGTTCAGGAAGTCCTCCGTGCTCGACTCCCACGGCGACAGGATCTACGTCGGATCTTCGGATCAACTGCAGATCGAGGAACTGAACACGAGCGGCGACACCGTTCGCATCCTTCGGATCCCCGACTACCCCTTGGCCCTGACGGCAGAACAGGTGCGAGCCGAGCGGGATGCCCGCCTTGACATTTCTCTGCCACCGGGAGTGTCGTCTCTGCCTCCGCACTACGTCGAAGCGGTGGAGGACCTGCCGTCGCAGGAAACCCGTCCGGCCTACGCCGCGATGCTGGTGGACGCCACCGGCGCGATCTGGCTCCAACCCTTCCGTGGCTTCAGCGAGCGTGGCGGACCGGAGCCCTGGCTGGTGCTCGGCCCCGAAGGAGACTGGCTCGGAAGCGTCGGGATTCCAGAGGACTTCTGGGTCACGGACATCGGTGTGGACGAGATCCTCGGTATCTGGACGGACGAACTGGACGTCCAGCACCCGCAGGTGCGACACTTGGCCCGTGGTTAGCACAGGGGAGCTTTTTTTCGTGGCCGGACTGTGCAGACAAGCACACATAGCTGCCATTTTCAGAGTCATGGGATGTTTCCGTATCCATGAGGGGAGGCAGACCCCACCGATGTTCATCAACAGACGGCTACTGGCCCCGCTCCTATTCGCAATCGCCCCCGCGGCCGCCCAAGAGGTGGTCGAGCTACCCGCCGAGGACCGCTGGCTGGGCGTCGAGTTCGCCGAGGTCTTCAGTCTGGGGTCGCTGGACGCGGCGGAGTGGCAGCACTTCGGGATGCTACAGGCCGCAGCCTTCGACGCCGCGGGCAACCTCTACCTGCTGGATGTGGACGCGCGGACCATCGTGGTGGTGGACTCGACAGGCGGTTTCGTGCGGACGATTGGCCAGTCTGGAAACGGTCCCGGCGAGTTCGACTTTCCTCGGGACTTGGCGATCCTGCCGGACGGTCGCGTCGTCGTTTCCGATATTCCCCGGCACCGGACCTTCCAGATCTTCAACAGCGACGGCAGCTTCGACCGTGGCGTGCGGGTGGGGAATGACATTCTGGCCGTGGCGGGTCGAATCGACGCCGACCGGGGTTCGGGCAGTGGCGTGTTTGTGGCCGCTGGGGACCTGGTGCGATACCTGCCCATGCGGCGCGAGGAGCATGAGGATCCGCCGGGCAAGCGCTCGGTGCTCCGGCTCTCGCTGGGGGGTGACGAGTTGGCGCAGGAGGTCGTTGCCCACGGATGGGCTCCACCGTCTGACGGGCCGGTGGAGTTCCGTCTTGGTGGCCGCACTATCAGTACGGGAGAGACGACGCCTCCCCCGCGCATCTTCGATCCCGGCTTTTTCGTGGGCGCGTTGCCCGGAGGCGGGGTGGCGTTCTCCGACTCGACGGCGTACAGGATCAAGGTCACGGCTCCGGCGGGCGGAATCGTGCGCGTTTTTCCTCCGTCGTTCAGGCTCTGCTTCTCGCGTTCGACTTCCTCGGG
>JAPOZF010000676.1 GCA_026706165.1 Gemmatimonadota bacterium | reverse complement strand
CACCCCGACCGCAACCAGGGAGACAGTGAAGCGGAGGCGAAATTCAAGGAGGCCTCCGAGGCCTACGAGGTCCTGAGCGACCCGGAGAAAAAATCCGCCTACGACCGCTACGGCCACGCCGGGATCGAAGGCAACTTCGGCACGGGCGGGTTCCAGTGGTCGGATTTCACCCACGCTTCCGATTTCGAGGACCTGTTCGGCGAACTTTTCGGCGGCATCTTCGGCAGCACGCGGCGCCAGCGGGGCCCCTCCGGACCGCCGAAGGGGCGGGATCTCAGGGTCGTCGTCGAGCTCACACTGGAGGAGGTCGCAACCGGGGTCGAGAAGAAAATCCACCTCAACCGCCAGGGGCGGTGCGGCGAGTGCGCCGGTTCGGGAGCGGCCCCCGGGTCCTCGCCTCGCAGCTGCGAAACCTGCGGCGGGATGGGCCAGGTCAAGCAGGTCTCCCGTTCCTTCTTCGGACAGTCGGTTACCGTAGGCGCGTGCCCGACCTGCGATGGGGAAGGCAGGGTCGTTGCCGATCCCTGCCGCGAGTGCCGCGGCGAAGGGACCGTCAGGGACCGGGCGACTCTGACCGTCAGGATTCCCGCCGGGGTCAGCACCGGCAACTACATCCCTTTGCGGGGCGAGGGGGACGCGGGGCGCCGCGGCGGTCCGGCGGGCGACCTCCAGGTCTTTATCGAAGAGCAGCCGCATCCGGACTTCCAGCGGGAGGGAAACGACGTGCTCTACCGCCTGCCGATCACCATAAGCCAGGCGGCGCTCGGGGACAACGCGCAGGTTCCGACCCTGGTCGGCAAGGTCAAGATGCGCATCCCGGAAGGAACCCAGTCGGGTCACGTGCTGAGGCTGCGGGGAAAGGGGATTCCCCATGTCGAAGGTCGCGGCGTAGGGGACCAACTGGTCGAGATCACGGTCTGGACCCCCACCCACCTGAGCGCCAGGGAACGCCGTCTTCTCGAGGAGCTCGACCACTTGCACAGGGATCGGGCCGCCAGGGAAGGCAAAGGGTTTTTCGACCGCATGCGGGACGCCTTTGGTGGGTGATCGGACGGCTCCGGGGCCGCACCCGGCAACCGCGAATGCGACCGTTCCGGGTGTGCGCAACATGGTTGCCGTAGCCAGCGCCAAGGGAGGGGTGGGAAAGTCCACGGTGAGCGTCAACCTGGCGCTGGGCGCAGCGCGCACCGGGGCGCAGGTGGGCCTTCTGGACGCCGATATCTACGGCCCGAGCGCCCCACTGATGCTGGGGATCGACGAGCAGCCCGAGTTGACGGACGGGAACCGCCTGCTTCCGGTCTTCCGCCACGGCCTTGCCGTCATGTCGATGGGGTTGATCGCCGACGAGGACACCCCCGTGGTCTGGCGGGGTCCGCTGCTGGCCCAGGCGGTGCAGCAGTTTCTCCGCCAGGTGGAGTGGGGGGTTCTCGACTGCCTTTTCCTCGACCTCCCTCCCGGTACAGGAGATATCCCCCTGACCCTCAGTCAGGCGGTGGCCCTGTCGGGGGCCGTCATTGTCACGACCCCCCAGGACGTCGCCCTCGACGACGTCGAGCGCGGCATCGCCATGTTCGACAAGGTCGAGGTCGAGGTGTTGGGGCTCATCGAGAACATGAGCTACTACGACTGTCCGTCGTGCAGCAAACGCCACCGCCTTTTCGGGGAAGGCGGGGGACGGGCTCTCGCCGAGGACCTCGATATTCCCTTTCTCGGGGAGATCCCGATATCGGAGAGTATCCGGTCGGGGGGGGACCGCGGCCGCCCGGTTGCGGCAGGCGGCGATGGCGAGGGTTGCCGGGAGAAAGGGATTTTCGATTCCCTCGCGGCCCGGGTGTTGGCGTCGCTGGAGGACTTGCCGGCTACGTGAGCCCGTCAGCGGCAGCACCGGGGTCGAGGTGGTCGAGGAGACCGGTGACAGGGCCGCGATCGTCGCCTGGTTCGGAATCGGCCAATCCCCTGAAGACCGGCCTCCACGAACGACACTTTGCGAAGCGCTCGAGGGGAGCGCAATCTCCCCGCTGGGCATCGATTCAGGCGCCATCGCCGACCGCGACTGGAACGCGGAATGGCGGCGTTTCTACAAGGAGGTCTGGCCGACTCCCAACCTGGTGGTCCACCCTCCCTGGATCCGGGTCGAGACCTCCCCGGGAGACATCGACATCGCAATCGAGCCGGCGATGGCCTTCGGAACCGGCACCCACGCATCGACCCGGCTGTGTCTTGAAGCGCTGGCGGCGACTGAACTTCGCGGACGGCGCTTTCTCGACGTCGGCACCGGCACCGGCATTCTGGCGATAGCCGCAGTCAGACTCGGGGCGAGGGAAGTGGTTGCCGTCGATGTCGATTCCGACGCCGTCGCCTGCGCCAGGGACAACGTCGCTGCCAATCTCGAGGCGGACCCCGATGGCGGCCGCGGCCGGGTGCGCGTCGTCCAGGGCAGCGTCGAGGCGGCCGGAGAGGACCCTTTCGACGTGATCGCCGCAAACCTCGAGAGCCGGTTCCAGGTTCCGATCCTGCCTGCCATGCGAAGCTTGATCGCCGCCGACGGGCGGATCCTGTTTTCAGGACTTCTGACCTCGGAAAAGGACGATTTCGAATCCCTTCTGGGAGGGGCCGGCCTCGGCGTCGGCCGCCGCTGGTTCAGGGACGGCTGGCTCGGTATTTGCGCCTGCCCGTCGTGAGCCGGTCCGGGGGAACGATGCCTTCCTTTCTCGTCCATCCCGATGATATCGCGGGAAATCGGCTGACCCTGCGGGAAGACGAAGCCCGCCACGTCGCCGTGCGCAGGTACTCTGTCGGGGATCGGGTCGACGTCGTCGACGGGCAGGGGGGATTCTATTGCGTGGGCATCGACGGAGTCGAGCGTACCTCGGTGCACGGCATTATTATGGAGAGGGAACCCGGGCGCGGCGAAAGTCCGGTACGGCTGCATCTCGCCGCGGCGGTC
>JAPOZF010000391.1 GCA_026706165.1 Gemmatimonadota bacterium | reverse complement strand
GTGCGAGTGCGGCGTCTGGGGGCTGGTCGTGAACCTCAGCCAGCCCGTGCTCCGGGGCGGCCGCCTGCGCGCCGGGGTCGACCTGGCGGAGGCCAACCGGGAACAGGCCGTGGCGCGATTCGCGCAACAGGTGCTGCTCGCCTGCGGCGAGGTGGAGAGCGCCCTCGGTGCCGACGCCTACCTCGCCCGGCAGGAGTCCGCCCTGCGGCGCGCCGCGGAGGAGGCGGCGGCGGCCCGGAGGCTGGCGCGGGAGCGTTACGACCGGGGCCTGGCCGACCTGATCGCCCTGCTCGAGGCCCAGCGCCGGACCTACGAAGCCGAGAGCCAGCTGGCCTCGGTGCGGCGGCAGCGCCTGGACAACCGCACCGATCTGCACCTCGCTCTCGGAGGGGATATCAGCGCCGAGGCGTTAGCCCGATTTCAAAGCGAGTTCAACTGAGTGGACCAAACCGGGCCCGTGTCACCGAAACCCGCCGGATCGCGCCTGTGGCGGATCCTGATCCCGCTCGCCATCGTCGCCGCAGGCGCCGGGGTGTACGCCGGGATGGTCGCGATGAAAACCCCTCCCCCCAGGCGCCCCCGCGTTCACCTGGGGCCCCTGGTGGAGACCATCCAGGCGCCGGCCCAGTCCCTGCGCGTCACCGTGAAGGGACACGGAACCGTGCGCCCCGCCGAGGAGATCGACCTGGTTCCGCAGGTCGCCGGAATCGTCGTGTGGAAGTCCCCGCGGTTCGAATCGGGCGGCTTCTGCAGGCAGGGAGAGCTGCTGGTGCAGATCGACCCGAGGGACTACAGGCTCGCCGTCGAGATCGCCCGGGCCGAGGTCGCCCAGAGCCAGTACGGGCTCGAAGTGGCGCGCGGAGAGGCGGGGGTCGCCCGCCGGGAGTGGGAGCTGATCCAGGGGGCCGAGGGGGAGTCCAACCCGCTGGCCCTGCACGTTCCCCAGCTGCGCGCCGCCGAGGCGAGGCTGCAGGCCGCCAGGGCTCGCGCCGAAGAGGCGCGCCTGCGGCTCGAGCGCACCGAGCTGTACGCCCCGTTCGACGGGCGCGTCGGGGCGACCCGGCTCGACCGCGCCCAGTACGCCTTTGCCGGTCAATCCCTGGCGCGCATCCACGCCACCGGCTCGGTCGAGGTCGTCGTTCCCGTGGCCGACGAGGACCTCGCCTGGATCGAGCTGCCGGCGGCCGGCGGCAAGGGAAGCCGGAACCGAGACGACGGTGGGGCCGAGGTAAGGGCCATTCGTGAAGCAGGTGAGAAACCGGCCGCGGAACCGGTCTTTCCCGGCGCCGCGGTCAGCGGCCGCTACGCCGGCCGGGAGCGCCGCTGGCAGGGGGTGGTGCGCCGCGTCGAGGGAGAGCTCGACCCGCGCAGCCGCCTGGCGAATCTCGTGATCGAGGTCGCCGACCCCTACGCCGACCCGGAGGCCCCCCTGCTCGTCGGGGCGTTCGTCGACGTCGAGATCGCCGGGGGCGCCGCCGACGGGGTGCGCGCTGTGCCGCGCCACGCCCTGCGCGAAGGGGGCAGCATCTGGGTGGCAGCCGCCGACAGCATCCTGCGGGTGCGCCCGGCCGACCTCGTCCACCGGCGCGGAGAGGAGGTGCTCGTCTACGCCGACCTCGAGCCGGGAGAGGAGGTCGTTGTCTCGGCGCTGCAGGGAGTCACCGACGGCATGCGCATCCGCGTCGTCCGGGAGGGGGCGCGATGAAAGGCCCCGTCACGTGGATGGCCCGCAACCACGTCGCGGCCAACCTGCTGATGTGCTTTCTCCTGCTGTCGGGTTTTCTCGGCATCGCCGGGATGCGCAAGGAGACGTTTCCCGAGTTCTCGTTCGACCAGATCCAGGTACAGGTTCCCTACCTCGGCGCCAGTCCGGAGGAAGTTGAGGACGGGGTCTGCCGCCGCGTCGAGGAGCGGCTCGCCGGACTTTCGGGCATCCGCCGCATCCAGTCGACGGCCTCGGAGGGGATGGGAATCATCATGGCGGAGCTCGAGCCGGGGGCGGATACCAGCCGCATGCTCGACGACATCAAGGCGGCCGTCGACCGCATCGAGACCTTCCCGGCGGAGACCGAGAAGCCGGTGGTCATGGACGTGGTGCGGCGCAACCAGGTGATCGACGTGGTCGTTTACGGCGACGTTCCCGAAAAGACGCTGAAGGTCGTCGCCGAACAGGTCCGCGACGACCTGCGCGCGACCCCGGGGATTTCCCAGGTCGAGCTCTCGGGGGTGCGCGTCGACGAGATCTCGATCGAGGTGCCGGAACGCAGCCTGCGCGAGCACGGGCTGACCTTCGCCGGGATCTCCGGGGCGGTGCGGCGCGCCAGCCTCGACATGCCGGGGGGGAGCGTGCGCAGCGAGGAGGGCGAGATCCTGGTGCGCACCAAGGGGTTGAAATACCGGGGCAGCGAGTACACCGACATCCCCGTGCTGTCGCGGGCGGACGGCACTCAGCTGAAGCTGGGGGATATTGCGAAGATCGTCGACGGCTTCGAGGACAGCGACCTGATCTCCCGCTTCAACGGCCTTCCCGCGGCCGTGGTCCAGGTGTTCCGGACCGGCGATCAGAGCGCCCTGGAAATCTCCGGGTTCGTGAAGGAGTACATCGAGGCGCAGCGCGTGCACCTGCCGGCAGGCGTGGGCATAGACTACGCCCGGGACGACGCCCGCCTGCTGCTCGGCCGCCTCGACCTGCTCCTGCGCAACGCCCAGCTCGGTCTGGTGCTGGTGTTCATCTGCCTCAGCCTGTTTCTCAACCTGCGGCTCGCTTTCTGGGTGATGATGGGCATCCCGATCTCGCTGCTCGGCAGCTTTCTGCTGATGCAGCCCTTCGACGTCTCGATCAACATGCTGTCCCTGTTCGCCTTCATCGTCGCGCTCGGCATCGTCGCCGACGACGCCGTCGTCGTGGGCGAGAACATCTTCTCCCACCGGGAACGGGGGAAGGACCTGTTGCA
>JAPOZF010000471.1 GCA_026706165.1 Gemmatimonadota bacterium | reverse complement strand
GAAATGATGAACCTCGAGATCGAAGGGATACGGACGAAGGTGGTGGGGGACGGCAACCTCGTCCGCCTCCGCGAGCTGCTCCGTTTCCGCCACTTCCGCCGCTACTACGTCGAGATGGAGTACGACTGGGCTCGCGTCGACTTCCTGCTTGCGACTCTGGACGATGCCCATCAGGCGGTGCTGAGCGATCTCGGGGATTTCGATTCGTTCCTCCGCGAAGTCCGCGACCGCACCTCGCCTGAATAGCTGGCGGCTGCTGACCCGCGATCCATTCCAGGGACCACAGGACCCCAGGGAGCTCCAACCGCCGCCCGCTGGGTTGCCAGCCGGCACGAGCGGCGGCAAGAGGCTCTTCGCCGGCGGTTGCAGTCGGCACAGGGAGACGCGGCCCCGATCACCTACCTGCCGGCCCATCCCGGCCACTTGTACGGCCTTCCGAACGGCAGCCCGAACGGCTCTTCGTACGGCCGGAACGGCACCATGTCGGCGATCTCCTGGATTTCCGCGAGGAGATCCGCCGGCAGCGGCCCCGCTTCCGCGGCGCGCACACTCTCTTCCACCTCCTTCACGGACCGCGCTCCCGCCAGGACGGTGGATACCTCGGGGTTGGCCACGATCATGCGGACGGCGGCCTCGGGCAGCGACAGTCCGGTTTCGTCCAGGAACGCGTAGAGCCGCCGGTACTGTTCCCGCCGCGGCGGGCTCAGCCACGGCGCCCCGGTCTCTATCTCGGGGTAGCGGCGCGACAGGGCCCCCTGCTGCAGGGGGGAACCGATGACGAGGCCCATGTTCTGCCGCCTGGCTTCGGGGAAAACGGCGATGGCCGCTTCCCGCCAGAGCAGGCTGTAGTTGAAGGCCGTAAGCACGACGTCGTAGTTCCCGGTCGCCATGATGAGGGGCAGCTGGTAGGCGGTTGTGCCGCCGAGCCCGGTGAAGCGGATGACCTTCTCCGCCTTCAGCTCTTCCAGCAGGTCGCTGACCGGCCCGTGGAAACGGTCGAGGTCCGTCCACCAGTCGTACTGGCCGGGCCGGTCGGGCTCGTGTATCAGCAGGACGTCGATGCAGTCCCGTCTCAGCAGCCGGAGGCTTTCGTCGACCGACCGCCGCAGGAGCTCCCTGTCCTGCGGATCGAACGGCTGCGGCCGGCCTCCGAGCTTGGTCGCGAGAAAGTGCGGCTGCGCCGCCCCCTCGAGGGCGATGCCCAGGACCTCTTCGCTGTCGCCGTAGCTGGGCGCCGTATCGACGTAGTTGACACCGAGCTCGAGGGCGCGCCGGACCGCTCGGCAGCCCTCCTCCAGGCCGCCGGCGCCCTGGGTGGATACGTTCAGTCCCCCCATTCCCAGCACACTGACCTCGAGCCCCGTGCGGCCAAGGGTTCGTTTTTCCATCTTGGTCCCTCCTTGTTCGACGCCATGCGAGGATGGAATTGTCGAGTCGTTCCGCCGCCGGCGCCATGTCCTGCCCAATCCGGGTACATGGTTTACAAGCGGCTCTGGTGATAATCGAGGTTCAGGTGGGCGGTGTTGCCTTGGCCTCGCCGTCACTCCCGGTTCGACTCGCAAAGGCGCATTGGGACCCGGGCGCCTCGGGCATCCCGTTTATGCCAATCTGACTCTGCGTCGGGACACCAGTCGGGCGGCGCGGCCCTGAGGGCGGGGCGGATCCGACAGCGGGCAGGTAATGAGAATGGACACTCCCGGCATCACCGGCGAGCACCTGGCTCGCTTCGAGCGCAACGGCTTCTTCCTGATCCCCAGTCCCTTCGGCGCCGGGGCGGTCCGCCAGGTCGACATCCTGCAGCGGGAGGTGGAGCCGGTGTGGGAGCGCGCGGAGTTTCCCGCCGGCTGCAACCGGCTGGCATGCCAGTTCCTGATGATCGGCGAGCCTCTGCTGGAGATGGTGGAACACCCCGAGCTGGTCGCCGCGGCGCGCCTGATTCTCGGCGCGGAGGAAGTGCACGTGGGCGCCTGCGGCATCGGCGACGCCTCGAAGGCGGTCGGCGCCGACGGACCGGGGCAGCGGCAGGTCCACTGGCACGCCGACGGCGGCCCCGATGTCAGGCAGGTCTCCTTCCGCACCGCCCTCGACCGCCACGACGCCGGCAACGGGCCGCTGCGGATCCTGCCGGGCAGCCAGCACCGCCCCCGCGAGGAGGTGGCGGCCGAGCTGCTGCGGCTCGAGCTGGCCGCCGGCGTCCACGACGAGCCCCCGGAGCTTTGCTTCGCCCGCCACCCTGACGAAGTCGAGGTGGTCCTCGACCCGCGGCGGACGCTCGTGTGGACGCCCTCCTGCTGGCACGCCACCGGGATGAAGACCAGCGCCGGGCCGAGACGGGCAATGGGCTGGAACTACTTTCCCGCCGGCGGCAGGAAGCGCGACCTTGAGGCGGTGAAGCACCTGCACCCCGGCTGGCGCGACTGGCCAGAGGAGCGGCTGCGGCTCTGGGGTCTCGAACATGGGCCGTAACCAAAGCGCGGGAACGAGGCGCCGATGCCTCCGGCTCGCAGGGCGCCGGAGGGCGGCACGCCGTAAGTCAAGACCGCCTCGGTGTTCCTCCGTCACGGCACCGGCCATGGCCGGGAACAGGGATTCCGTCCGCGGTTGGAAGGCTCCCTGTACTACCCTGAGGTCCGGACATTGCCACGGCAATGCCCGGCGGCAGAGTTTATCCGCGGGCTGCGAAGGCAGCGGCCATCCACGAAGAATCGAGGTAACCCCATGTACGAGCAGTTGGAGATTCATTTCGAGGGGCGGACGGAGCTCGTCGCCACCGACCAGAAGCCAAAGCCTTTACGGCTTTTCGTCACCTGCCCGGCGGGCCTGGAGGCCGGAGCCGACGTGCGGGTCACGGTCAGCAGCTTCCATACCCACTCCCCCCGGTGGACCCTTGCCGACCCGTTCGTCGAAAAGGGGGAGGGGGTGGTGGTGATCGGTCACGGGCTGCCCGGCGGCGACT
>JAPOZF010000242.1 GCA_026706165.1 Gemmatimonadota bacterium | reverse complement strand
CCGCGCGTGCTGCAGTCCGAAGTTGGCGCCTGCCTGCGCGTTTGCGCTTCCCAGCTCGGCGCCCATCTGCGCCCGCGTGCCGTCGAAGAGCGACTCGCGGTAGCTTGCGTGCGGCGAGATCACGTTGACGAGCCCGCCGACCGCGTTCGAGCCGTACAACAACGTCGCCGGCCCGCGCACGATCTCGATTCGCTCCGCGCCGTAGGGATCGACCGCGACGCCATGGTCAGCCGACTCGCCCGACAGGTCGCCGGTACGAATCCCGTCCTTCAGGATCAGCACCCGGTCACCGTCGAACCCGCGGATGATCGGCCGGTTCGCTCCGGGCCCGAAGCTGCGGACCGCGATGCCCGGTTCGCGCTCGAGCGCAACGGCAAGATCGCCGGCCGACTCCCGGATGACATCGAACGCATGGGCCGTCGACACTGCGTTGAACGCCTCGAGCGCCGTCTCGGTTCCGCCCGGCGAGGCCGTCACGGTCACCTCTTCCTGCAGGGGCGAGAGGCCCAGCACGAAGTTCGCCGTCGCTGTCCCGCCGGGTTCGACGATCACTGTCTGCCGGCCTGCGGTCAGATGCTCCCGTTGCGCGAGGACCTCGTACTCGCCGGCGGGCACGTCGTCGACCTTGAACCTTCCCCGTTTGTCGGTCAGCGCGGAGGCGCCGGAGCCGACGACGACAATCACCGCGCCGCGGATGAAATCCCCGTTCTCCTCCAGCGTCACCGTTCCGCGCACGGTGCCGGTTTCGTTGGCCAGCAGCGGGGTTCTGCCGCCGGCGGCCACCACGGCCGCCACAATAAATATCGCAATCGCTCGGAATATCCTTCCCAATTCCTTTCGGTACATCTTTCCTTTTCCCTTCCTGAGTTCCTACGGTTCACTGATCCGCCTCCGTCGTGAACGGAAACCGCGTGGGACGTGCGCCACCGCCGGACCCCGGGAAGAATTCCTCCAGAAGACGCCGGAAGTCGCGGGCCCGCGCGGCGCCGGGAAACACATCGGTCGCACGGGGCGCATTGGCATGCACCACCGCAACGGGCGGCGTCGCCGGCGATGGCGGTACTAAAGGCGAACTAAACGTGTAAAGGAAACTAGGCGGGGGGTGCGCGGGCGGAGAGGCTTCGGAAATGACCGGATGCGATCCATCCGCCGTCGCCAGCGTGCTCCAGCGGCCCCGAAACGTCCGAGAAACCGATCTGCAAGGATCCGGAGAGTTCGGCGGCGGGCTGGTGCCGGAGCTGGCAGGCCACGCAGTCGTGGCCGGCTGCGTGCTCGTCGTGGCAGATGGCCGCAGCGAATGCGGCACCGGCGACTGCCAGTGTCAGGATGACGATCCAGGCGCGCCAGACGGAGCCACGTCGTGCGGGCCCGGTGTGCGTGGATCCTCTGCGAGGCATCATCCTGCGACTCTAGCACGGATGGCCCCGGGGCCAAAAGGGCGGGAGCGAACGAATCTCCTGGAAACGCGGGTTAAATTCCCGGCTGCCGTCCCCGATGATGATGAGTTGGGGCCGGTTCCTCCAGAAGTGAGTTTCAGGGCAATCGCCGGTAATGGATCTCCAGCCCCTTGGTCTTGAACTCAGGGGTCTCGTAGTACATTTCGATCGAATGATGATCCGGGTCGATCAGGGTGATGACAGAACTCTTGACCATGGATTGTCCGGTGATCGGATCGGTCATCTCTCCAGTCAGTGTCCAGACCGTTCCCGATTCGTCGACCTGGCCGCGCTCGAATTGCATGACGGTCGAGCCGGTGTCGATCCAGAATCCCTCCCAACGCTCGTCGGTCTTGTTGTAGCCCCAATAGCCGCGCCCGGCGAAACTGGGAAAGGGACCCTCCACGGCATCACCCTGGTAGGTCTGCCGCAAAAAGCGTCCCCCCAAGTCCATGCTGTTGGTCATGACGCCGGTGGTGACCATGGGTTCACCCGGACCCATCCAGATTTTGACCTCCGCCGCGAACGTGCCGACAAACGCCTCCAACTGAGTGTGCTCCTCAGTCGGAGCGGCCAAGGCGGCAAAGTCGATGGGAGTCTGGTCAGCGTGGTTGCTCATAAAACCTCCTGAGAGAATGAAGGGAGCGATTTCCAATCGCCCAGTCTTCGGCGCCAAGTTGTCACACTGGAGTTCGGCGGTTAGAAAACCGCCGCTCCTGCGGGAGGGGCGCTTTCCAATCGCCCGTGCGCCGCATTCCCCGACGTTCCAAGAATCGGCGGTTAGGAAACGGCCGCTCCCATCCTTGTTTCTGTAGCGGCCACGGCGAGAATAGGCGAGACTCGATTGAAGCACAATACGTGTCGCCCAACGCGGTTCCGTGATGACAGGCAGCCCCAAAGAGTCCCTGAGGCCAACCCGACCGGGAGAAAGGATCCGGTCGCTGGATCTGCTGCGCGGATTCGCGTTGCTGGGCATTCTGATCATGAACATCCAATCGTCCTGTTCATCGGTCTGTCGATGGGATACATCCCGCCCGACTCGGTATCCGAAATGATGAACGACTGGAAACCGTCCGCGGAACTGGTGCAAGAGGAGGTGACGGCGTACCGGTCGGGATGGTTGAAACAGATGGAGAAACGAGTCGGCACAGCGTTCTTCCTGCAAACCGGATTGTTCCTGATGTGGGGGTTTTGGCGAGCCGGGGGACTGATGCTGGTGGGGATGGCGCTCTTCAAGTGGGGAGTCCTGACGGCTGCCCGCTCAAGCCGGTTCTATTTTGGTCTGGCCGCGGCCGGCCTGGCCCTGGGGTGGACCCTGTCGAGTTACGGACTGGTTCACAATTTCGCCAGGAACTGGTCGCTGGATTGCCAGTTCATCGGAAGCCAGTACAACTACTGGGGAAGCATTCCGGTGAGCATGGGCTACCTCAGCCTGGTGATGTTGATTTGCAAATCGGATCTGGGCGGGCGCCTTTTGCAGTCCATCTCGGCGGTCGGACGCACCGCGTTGAGCAACTACCTG
>JAPOZF010000770.1 GCA_026706165.1 Gemmatimonadota bacterium | reverse complement strand
CGCGGCGATGGCAGCGCACGCAGGCTTCCATATGGTCGCCGCGTCCGGTGTAGTGAGCGTGGTAGTAGACGGAGATGGCCATTTTGTACAACGGCACGCTGCGCCGCCAGTCGTCGAGGCGGTCGGCGGCCTTTTCGAGGAATTGGCCCCCTTCCTCGTGGCGGCCGTAGTGCGAGTAGAGCCGGCCTAAAGCGCGGGCGGTCTGCGGGTCGTCGGCGCCCAGTTCCCAGACCTTGTGCAGGGCGGCGAAGGTATTGTCGAGCAGGCGGCCGTCGCTGAAGTGCGCCTCCTGTCGCAGGGCCTCCCGGGTTTCACCGTCGAAGGCAAGGGCCAGACCGCGGCGGCCTTCGAGGTGGTCCGGCACCGCGGCGACGATGCGGTTGAAGGCTTTCCGGGCTTCGGGCCACTGTCGCTCCTGCAACAGGTGCCCGCCCCTGGCAAGAGCTTCCTGCAGGACTTCCCGTGTGAAGTCCTCGGGCAGGCCGTGTTCCTGCAGGTCTTCCTTGACCATGGTGGTCATCTCCTCTTTCAGGTTGAGACGCGCCCGGTAGAGCCGCTGTTCGACAGTTGGCACGGAAACGTCGAGGAAGGCGGCGATCCGCTTGAGCGACAGGCCCTCGAGATAAAACAGGACCACGGCCTGTTGTTGCGGCCGGCTCAGGCGGGAGACGGCGGCCACAACCCGCTGCCGCCGCTCGCGTGAAAGCACCTGCTCCGCCGGCGACGGGGCGGGGTCGACGACCGCCGTTTCTCCGTCGATGGCGATCTGCTGGCGCTGGCGCCGCAGCCACATGCGGCACTGGTTGGCGGCGATGGTCCGCAGCCAGGGGCCGAATCCGTTCGGCTCAGGAAGGCTTTCAAGCTTCAGGAAGGCTTTGATGAACGCATCCTGCGCCGCGTCCTCTGCCGCGTCGAAATCCTTTACGTAGCTCAGGCACAGCCCGAAGAGGGTGTAGCGGTAACGGTCGACCAGGACCGCGTAGGCGCGGTGGTCCCCCTCAAGGCACGCCTCTACCAGTCGGGCGTCGTTCACGAGACTCCTTTCGGGAGTGTACTCGCCCTAAGAATGCCCGGGACGGAGATATATAACGCACCCTTGCGAATACCGCCGCTGCCCAAGGATCAGCCGGTCTACAGGTTTTAACGACGAGTTGGGAGGGGTGAACCGGGGGATTTTCTGAAAGCAGAGGGCACCCAACCAAGCCCTGGCAGGTCGGCTACCCCTCGAGCGAGGCCCGCAGAACGATGCAGTAATTCCCCAACTCGCAGCCGACGAATTCGCCGCGGTGGGGGACGACCTCGGTGAACCCCTGCCGCATCCAGAACCGCAAGGCCGGAACGTTGGCCAGATAGACGCGTGCGAGGGCGAAGGGGAATCCCCGGGCGGCCAGCTCCCGCTTGAGTCTGGCGAAGACCGCGGTGCCGACGCCGCTGCCCCTGAATCGCGGCCGGATCGCCAGGATCGAGAGCCACACGTCCCCGGAGGCAGGCACGTCTTCCATGAGATGAAAGTAGCCGGCCAGATCGCCGGCCGTTCCGACGTGGATGCTCCGCATGCGGAAGCCGCGCTCCTGCGAATCCTCCGCTGTCGAGCGCTCCACCAGCTCGCCGATCTCGCTCTCGGGTACCTCGCCAAAGGTGGGATCGACCAGGGCCGCGTCCGAACATTCCAGAAACGCCGCGTGCAGCGCCGGCGTCTGCGATGGCTCGACCGCCCTCACGGCGATCCGCCCGTCCGACCAGACGAGAGTCACCATGGCGCTATCCTGCCTCGTTCGCCTCGCCGTGCAGCCAGCGAAGTCCGCCCGGCCATCCACGGTCGGCCATGGACAGTACGGCGCGCGTGTAGTCGTTCAATCCGGTCACCTCGTAGTCATACAGTTCGAAATCGCAAACGTTGTAGTTGGCAATACCTGCCGCGGTGAATTGCTCCGGGTTCGTGTACCAGGCGTCGGGACCTGCGTGCCGCTTCACCAGGTGGGCATCGTTCATGAGCTCCAAGGTGCTCGCGGGAACCCCGTCCTCTTCTTGATAGATAACCCCCGAGCTCGTGTCGACGGCACCCCACTTTCCGGAACGATGGACCTCGACGATGACATGCCCGCTGTAGGCGGCGTCGAGATTGAACAGATATACCATGCGACACGGAAAGCCTGAAACCTGGTAGAGAGCACAACCCACCCGGGCAACGTCCGCGCACCAGTCGGAACCGCGCGCGATGATCTGCTCCTCCGTTCCTCCGAATCTCATCTCCGGCAGTCGGCCGGCCGGCCTTTTCTCCGCCAGGCCAAGCGTAAGTCCGGCGATGGCCGCGACCCGGTCCACGGGGCCGCCTTCCGACGATTCAGCCTCTGCAAGAAAGCGCTCCAACTCCGGGCGGGATCCTGGTTCATAGCCCACCGAAAGGTTCGTGTAACTGCGGTACAGGTGGGACGCGGTTTCATCGCAGAGCCTGACCATGCTCCCCACAAGCTCGCGGTCGACGCTTCCCGGGGCATGAGCGTCGTATTCCAGCATGATCCGGTATGCCCCGCCGAACGCCTTCGGTCCGGTGAGTGCGGCCAGGTTCATGGGCGTTGCAGGCCGCAGGCCTCCTCCGTCAGGTAATCCCAGGTGTGAACGTACGTAACTCCGTCGATCACCAGCCGGTCCGCGTGCGGCAGATCCTCTTCCCAAGTCATTGCCGCGCCCCACCGATGGGGCGGCTGGTCCCGTTTTGCCCAGCGGTTGCCGTTGTGTACCTCCGGAACAGGACGGTGCGGCCCCCTCGGCTGATGTAGGCCACGACAATTACCTCCGAATCGGATGAATCCGCCTCGATGTCGAAGACGCGCATGCACTCGAACTCCCTGTCCCCGATGCCCACGTCGAACAGGCCGCTCGAGAACAGGCGGGGAACGTCCTGGCTCCGTTCGAAGGTTCCGTCCCGCCGCTCGGTCAGCCAGCCCTTGTCCTCGATCAGG
>JAPOZF010000498.1 GCA_026706165.1 Gemmatimonadota bacterium | reverse complement strand
GGAAGCGGTTTTCTTCCACCATCTCGATCGCGAAAGCGCCACCGGCGTCCGAGACCGGGGTGTCCGAAAGGTCCGCCCCCGAAAAATCCGCTCCCTCCGAACGGCCGTCCGGGAAGGTCACCTCGACCTGTTCTACCGCTTCAACGCGCACGGGGGTTTCGATCTCCAGCCGGTCGAACCCGGTGTCGACGTCGCCCCTGATTTCGGTCGGCATCGCGGAATAGGTGAAGGTCACCGGTTCCCCGAGCCTCGCCGAGCGCGGGTGGATTTCCCCGAGAACCTGCGAGGCGGTGGGCGGGGAGGAAACCGTGAAAGCCAGGGGCCCGATCCCGGTGGCGGCGTCGAGGTCGTCGCTCCAGAACTCGATGCGGAACTGCAGGTAACGCCTCGGCCCCGGCGAAACGATCCTCACACCGATGCCGGGGTCGCCGATGTTCTCCTCGGTGACTTCCTGGTCGAGGACGTAGGGAGAGCTCCATGCGCTCCAGTTGCCCAGATCGTCGGTGATGGAACCTTTCGCCGGCCCGAGATCGCGGTAGTCGCTCTCGGTCAGGGCGACCGCTTCCAGCTCTTGCCGGGTCAGGCTCGCGAACAGCTCTCTCGCCTCTTCGAGCGGCAGGCCGTCCAGTTCCACCTCCCCGGCATCGGTGCCGGCGACCGCCCCCTCTTTCCAGGGGACGTCCACCTGCGCCCCCCCGACGATGGTCGAGCGGCTGAAGACGAGGGGTGTGTCGTCGTTCCCGGTCCGGGTGCGCACCCGAACTCCCGAAAACCCGTCGAGCCCGGTGGTCTCCGCTATCCAGCGGATGCGCCCCCACAGGGCGAGGTCGTCCCCCAGGTCGAAGATGTCGGAGATGAAATCGGCGGTCGGAACGAATCCGGTGCCGAAGACGCGGAATTCCGCTATCTCGAAAGGCACCGGGGTGCGCGACTGCAGGCGGATGAAGCGGACGTACTGGGGGGGGATGGCGAGATCGACGATGGCGTCGTCGTTCGGTGCCCGCAGCGTGAAGGAGCCCCAGATCGGCTTGCCCTCGACCTGGTTGTCCTCGTCCCCATCGTTGAGAAATAGCTCGAAGGCCTTGAGATAATCTTCCTGAAACGGGAAATCGGGAGCCGGATAGCCAGGGTGGGCGTTGCGGGGAAAGAACTGGATTCCCCGAACTCCGAAGCGTGCCCCCAGGTCGAAATCCATCAGCATCCCGGCGACGACGGTCTCTCCCTTCCGGTCGAGAGCCGTGGTCCCGTCATTGTCGAGCATCAGGGCCAGTTGCGCCTCGATTTCGGAACCGAGAACGGTGGGAGAGGTGACGCTGCCGCCGCGTCCGAGGATTCCGAGAGAGAGGTTGAGCTCCTCGCTCACCCGTTGGGGAAAGATCCAGCCCTCGCGGCCCTCGGGATCGAACTCGACGACGCCTCCGGGAGTGTTGCCCCGCCCGGCGCTCTCGGCGCCGGTCTTGAAGATCGGCTCGAGACCGCCGCCCCCGTCCCGCCAGGAACGGCCCTCCACGCCTCCCATGACAATGAGGATGTCGTCGGCATGGACGGTGCCGGCCAGCAGCAGGATGGCGACGGCTATCGTTACGGACATCGGGGAATCAACCGAGACTCAGTAAATGACGTTGACCAGGCTCTGGGCAATGGCGTTTTGGGCATCTTACTCGTCGGCGTCGATCTCGATCGCAACCAGGTAGGTTCCGGGAGCAACCTTGCCGCCTCCGGCACCCTCGCCGTTCCAGGAAAGGGAGTACTCGCCGCTGGCCTCCGGGCGTTCCTCGACGATGCGGTGGACCAGGCGCCCGGACAGATCGAAAAAGCGCAGTTCCACCCGCTGTTGCCCGGTGAGGTTGGTAACCGCGAACCGGAAGGTCGCCTCTTCATTGAGGCCGTCGCCGTTGGGGGTGAGTACCGGTGAGCTCAGGACGATCTCGCTCAGAATGCGGTCGCCGCCGATGGGGCCGGTCAGGACCATCCCGGAGCCGGGAGCAATTTCAGTCGCGTCTCCGGAGTCGACGCGCTGCCAGGAACCGGGTTCGGCCGAGCTTCCGACCGCCGCTTCGAGGGCGGCCCCGGGGGTGTACAGCGTGGAGGTGAAGCGCAGTTCCAACAGGTCCGCGGAACGGGGAGGTACAGGTTCGTCCAGGCGCACCCGGAGCGAATCCGTGGCGCTCGGGATGACCTGCAGCTCGTCGTCCGCAATGGGTTCGACGGCGTTCCATTCCGCTTCGCGTCCGACGCGGAGCTCGGCGAACTGCAGCGCCATGCTGGAAGGAGCTGCCAGGAGGATTTCGTCGAACGCCCCTTCCTGACCCTCTATGCCGATGAACACCGAGAGGTCCTGCTCGACTCCGACCTCGTCCACCGCAGTCGGAGCCAGCTCTCCCAGGAGCAGGGCAGCCAGCGGGGGCACGAAATTGAGCCGCACCGCGTCCAGGGATGCGGCGGCATAGGGGTCGGTCGAAAGCAGGCGCACCCGCATCATCAGCGAGCTGCGGGGGCTGGGGGAGGTGATGCGCTCTCCCGATTCGACGTAGGGCCTGCTCCAGCCGCTCCAGTCGGCGCCGGGAACGTAGATCTTCACCGAGTCACCCTTGCTGAAGAACCCGAGTGCGCGGTACGCCTCCTCGGTGACCTCGACTCCGGACTTGTTGTAGTAGAGGTACTTTTCCGCCAGGCGGTTGCCGGTGCGGGTCTGTATCTCGACCCGGGTGCCGGGAGGGGCGACGGCGTCCCACTCGATCGACACGAGGTTCTTGGGGTCGCCGAGGCTTACCGGGTCAGCGGTGACCAGCTCGACCTCCGGCTGGTAGCCCTCGCCGTAGAGCTGGAGCTCCCGCGGCACGTAGTACTTGCCCCTGTGCGGGGACCAGTAGAGAATCTGGACGTAACGGGCTATGACCGGGGAAAAGGTGGTGATCTCGTAGGCGTCGGTTGAACGGCCTTCGGGTTTTCCCGACTCGGTGG
>JAPOZF010000428.1 GCA_026706165.1 Gemmatimonadota bacterium | reverse complement strand
CGTCCTCGGGGTGCCGTTCTCGCCGGATGAAATGATCGCGGAAGTGCCGCGGGAACCCCTTCCCGAACCGCGGACCAACGAGGCCTTCCTCGCGGCCGTGTCCGAACGGCTGCAACCCGACCGGATCGACGCCGGAGAGGAGGCGCGCCTCACCCACAGCCACGGCCAGCTCAGCGTCGACGAGGTCTACCGGCTGCAGTACATCGGCGGCCTGAAGCGGACCGCCGACCTCGTGCTCCACCCGCAGAGCGAGGAGGAGGTCGCCGACATCCTGCGCCTGGCGCGCGAGCACGGCGTCTGCCTCGTCCCCTACGGCGGCGGCACCAACGTCAGCGGCGCCCTCGCCCTTCCCCCGGAAGAGGAGCGGATGATCGTCTCCGTCGACATGCGGCGCATGAACCGCGTCCTCTGGGTCGACCCCGAGAACCTGCAGGCATGCGTCGAGTGCGGCATATACGGCAAGGACCTCGAGCGCGAGCTGGCGGCGCAGGGGTTCACCTCGGGGCACGACCCGGACAGCCTCGAGCTGTCGACCCTCGGCGGCTGGATCTCGACCAACGCCAGCGGCATGAAGAAGAACAAGTACGGCAACATCGAGGAGATCGTCCTCGAGGCGACGCTGGTGACCCCGACCGGGGAGATCGAGACCCGGCACGCGACCCCGCGCAACTCGACCGGCATCCAGCCGCGGGTCTTCCTGTTCGGCAGCGAGGGGAACTTCGGCGTCATCACCAAGGCGGTCATCAAGATCCACCCCCTGCCCGAGGTGCGCCGCTACGGGCTGCTGGTGTTCCCGCGCTTCGAGAACGGCGTCTCCTTCCTCTGGGAGCTGCGCCGCACCGGGGTGATGCCGGCGAGCATCCGCCTGGTAAGCAACTTCGAGCTGCGCTTCAGCCAGGCGCTCAAGCCGGCGCCCGGCTTCTGGAAGGGGATCGCCGACCGGCTGCAGAAGTTCGTGCTCCTGAAAATCAAGAAGTTCGACCCGGCCGCGATGTCCGCCTGCACGGTGGTGATGGAGGGGAACCGGACCGAGGTCGCCCACCAGAGGCGGGTGATCTACGCCACGGCAGCCCGCTTCGGCGCCCTGGACGGAGGGGAGAGGAACGGCCAGCGCGGCTACATGCTGACCTTCGGCATCGCCTACCTGCGCGACTTCTTCAACCAGTTCAACGTCGTCGCCGAGACCTTCGAGACTTCGGTGCCCTGGAGCAGGGTCCACGAGGTCATCGGCGCGGTCGAGACCGAGCTGTCGCAGCAGTGCGCCGCCCGCGGCGTCGCCGGGACCCCCTACCTCGCCTACCGCGTCACCCAGACCTACCACACCGGGGTCTGCATCTACTTCACGATGGGGTTCTCGGGGAAGGGACTCGAGGCCCCGGACGAGGTGTTCCACGGGATCGAGGTCCGCCTGCGCCAGGCGATCCTCGACAACGGCGGCTCGCTCTCCCACCACCACGGAATCGGCAAGATCCGCCAGGGATTCGTCGCCGGCATCCAGAGCCCGAACAGCATCGAGGTGCTGCGCCGGGCCAAGCAGGCGATCGATCCTGGCAACGTCTTCGGGATCCGCAACAACGTTTTCGACGGCAGTTGAGGCTGTTCAGCTTCCGGTGCGTACCCGGACGCTGGTTTCGCAACCGCGCCTTGCCCGCCGCGCGGAAGACCTCGGACCCGTCAACGCCGCAACCGGGGCACGGTAATCCTTCCAAAATCCGAACGGGCGGCCCGCTCCCCCGCGGCTGATCTACCCCCGGCTCACATCCGGATCGAGCGGAAAGATCGGCCGCCTGAGCTTGCGGTAGTCGTAGCTGAAGAGGTCGGGGCTGTGCACCCCCGGGGTGTCGACGTCGAGGATCTCGCAGGCGACCGGGGTGTAGTCGGCGCGGAAGTGGACGGCTGACTTCAGGGCGATCAGCTCGCAGTCCTCCGGCGCGATCCCGTTCGAGCGCAGCACCTCGACGTCGTACGGCTGCACCCGCTCCTCGGTCAGCAGGACGGTGACGCCGCCGGCCTCGACCACCGCGGTGCGGCCGAGAAAGCCGGACTTGCCGCGCCCCATCGGGCCCTTGTGGACGAAGCGGCCGTCGGAGATCCGCCTGACGCGCACCGTCGCCTCCACCGGCTCCCCGTGCAGGGGGTCGGTCTTGCCGCCGATGCGCAGGGCGACGCGGTTGCCGGGGCCGGCCCGGAAAGCGAGGTCGACGGACTCCGGGTCGGCGATGATGGCGACCACCGCGCCGCTGACCCCGGCCTCGAGGAACGCCCTCAGCACGTGGGTGCCGTCGCAGGGGCCGCCGCCCCCGGGATTGTCCGAGCCTTCGGCGAGCACGAACGGCTTCCCCTCGCCGGCGCGGGAGCGGGCGATCGCCTCCTCGACGGAGACCAAGTCGGGGACGAGCCCGGCGCGGCGCTCCCACAGGTATCCGGCGAACTCTTCGGCGCACTGCTGGGCGAGCTGCCGGTCGCCGTCGGCAGCGACCAGAACCGAGGCCCCGGCGTCGCGGATGTCGGCGAACGGGAACCCCATCGACAGGGTGGCGGTGAGAACTCCCGGCCTCGTTTCGAGCGCGTGGAGCTGTTCGACGATGCCGCTCATCGGCTGCTTCATCGTGCACTGCGCCGGCGGCCCGGTCAGCAGGGGCAGCTGGCGGTAGGCGGTCTCCGGGGAGACCGTGCCGGCCGCGGTGTCGCGGATCAGGCGCACGGCCTCGAGGCCGCGCTCGTAGCAGTCGACGTGGGGGTAGGTGTCGAAGCCGACTATGGCGTCGGCGTGCGCCGCCATGGCCCCGGTGATGTTGGCGTGCAGGTCGAGGGTGGTCACGAGGGGCAGCGGGCCGATGACCTCGCGCACCGCCGCCAGCAGGTCTCCCTCGGCGTCCTCGGGCGCCTCGGTGGCCATGGCCCCGTGCAGGTCGAGCAGGGCCCCGTCCACCGGGAGGGCGGGCTCGAGGCGCGCCAGGAAGTGG
>JAPOZF010000477.1 GCA_026706165.1 Gemmatimonadota bacterium | reverse complement strand
CTTGTCGATGATGGGGCGCTCCGCCTTGATCACCACCTCCTCGACCTCGATCGCCTCGCTGCCGAGAACGAACTCGAGATCGGTGGTGAGGTCGGCGGAGACGCGCACCCCCTCCATGGTGACGGGCCGGTACCCGACGTAGGTGACTCTGAGGGTGTACATGCCGGGGGCGACGTTGAGGAAGAAGAAGCGCCCCTCGGCATCGGTCTCGGCGCCGGCCTCGGTCTCCACCAGGAGGACGTTGGCATCGGGCAGGGCGTACCCGGTCAGGGCATCGCTCACCGTCCCGGTGATCTTTCCTCCGGCAGCATTCGCCGGGTCGGCTCCGAAAAGGGCGGCGCAGGCGGCCGCCATCAGCAGACGGAACAAACGGGGGTTCAGCATGGACAACCCTCCTCTCTCGACAGGTCCGGCCGGCCGGGTCTCAGTCCGCGCCGTCCGCACAGGCCCGAGTGCCGGGGCGGCAGACCGGGCTGACTTCGCCGCCGGTCGCGACGGCCGTGCCGCCATTGCCCGGGGGGCCCGAAAAAGCCCCTCCGGGCCCTCCGGGGATACCTTGCTACAAGGTACCACGGCGGCCTTGAGAAACAAAGGTTTTTCGGGGTGTGGCAGACGAACCTGCAAAGCTCGCCGGTTCATGGCCGGAACCGGTGTCCGGTCTCCTGCGGCCGGGACCGGGGCTGTAGTGATCGGGTCGATCAGGCGCCCGGTTCGGGCAGGGGTTCCCGGGCCAGTGGGGTGAAAAGGCCCTCGGCCCTGGTTCTTTAGTCTGTCCCTGCCGCGGCCGGATCCAGGGGGATCCGGGGACCGGGACTAGTGTCCCCAGGGATAGTGCGAAAACTGCCGGTCCCAGTGGTAGCGTTGGCGGGCTGCGCCCCGGGCCGCGTCGCGGAATCGCTGAAGGGCCTGCCGATCGCCGATCAACCTGTTGAGGTCAATGGCGATCTCGGCCGGCTCGAGGCTTCGGAAGACGATCCCCGCCTTTTCCGCCGCCACGACGCTGGACAGGAACGGCAGGTTGCTCGTGGCCAGGGCGAGTCCCCCCATCATGTACTCGAACAGCTTGTTGGGGGAGGCATAGGTGTTGTTGAGGTTCACCGGCTTGTAGGGGATCACGCCGATGTCGCATTCCCCGATAACCCGCATTCCCCCGTCCCGTGCGAAACGGCCGCTGAACCGCACTGTTCCTCCGAGCCCCTCGGATTCCACAAGCGTTCGCAGCCCTCCCAGCAACGGGCCGTCCCCGGAAACCGTCAGGGTGCCTCCCTCGACCTTCGCGAAAGCCAGAACCAGCTCCTCGAGGCCCCGGTAGGCCTGGAGCCTTCCCTGGTACAGCACGCGCACCGGGTCGCCGGCGGTGCGCCCTTGCCCGTCGGCGGCAAGCGGGGGGCAGTTCATGACAACTGCCGGGGTGCGCGGCAGCCGGTAGGTCTTCTCCAGCAGCTCCGCGATGAATGGATTGACGGTGACGACGCGATCGGCGCGGCCGATCAATTCCCCTTCCATCTTCCCCCAGGCGCGGTTCGCCAGGCTGCCCTCGGAGGCCATTCCAGGCCAGAACTCGTGCGCGTCGTAGAGCAGTTCGCGGGCAGCCCCGCAGTCCTTGAGCCCGACCCCTGCCTCCAGGGTGAGAAGGTCGTTGCAGTGAACGAGGTCGTAGGGCCCGCCGCGAAAGGCCCGGATCATCCGCTGGTTGGCCGCGGCGGTGGTTCGCAGCAGGTGGCGAAAGTTCGCCGACAGCACCGCGGTCCGGAGGAGGGACCGGAGCCCCGAAGGGGAGGTCTGCTCGTGCAGGCTCGAGGCCGCCCCTCCCAGCCGGCGGCCCAGGCGGCCCTGAAGCCGCGAGTGCCAGCGCTTGAGGTAGAATTCGGGAGGGTGGGGAAAGCGCACGATCTTCAGGCCTTCGCGCACCTCCTTTTCGGGGCGGCCGCCCGGATTGGTGCAGCCCACGGTGACCCGGGCCCCGGCATCGCGCAGAGAAGTGCAGGTCTTGAAGACGCGCCCGTCCTCCAGGACCTCGTCGACGACCAGAACCAGCACCTGTGCAGGCGGGCTCATCGGTTGCTCCGCACCCCCGTCACCCCAGGAGGAAGGTGATCCCGCGCCCGGGATCAACCGGCCCGGGACGCAACAGCAGGGCGCCGTTCCGGCGGCGCTGCGCCGCGGCCTCGCCGTTTTCCAGCGACACCTCCAGCCCGGACCCGGAGGGAACGGAAAAGGCGAACTCCATCTCCCCGGGGACAGGAACCCCGGCGATCCTGAAGCGGCCGGGACTGAACTCGAGGCTATTCAGGACCCGCTCCCTGGCCAGCCACCAGGAGCACAGCTGCCGTCCCGTCATGCCCAGGCAGCCTTCGTCCCGGGCTCGGGAGAGAAGATCCCGGTAGAAGGCATCGAGCCCGGGGATTTCCAGCGGGTCGAGACAGCCGGGGTGGAGGAGGAAGCTGAACATGCCTCCAGCCGCCCTGGCGAGACGGTAGGCATCGAGGACCTCGGCGGCAGCCGTTTCAGGGTCCGAGGCGTGCAGGAACAGGCCGTCCATGCAGTGCAGCGGCAGCTCGACGAGGTCGCTCCCTTCCGGGAGAGGGAACCAGGGGGCGGCCATGCCGTCGCGAAACCCGGCGCGGTCGGAAAACCCCCGGCTGGCATCGTAGTGCAGGCCCGCTCCGGCCGCCGCGGCGTAGGTGCTGCCGTGGCGGAACATCAGGTAGTGAAAGCGGAGGCCGTCGAGCCTGCAGCGCGCCTGCTGCTCGAGGTTTTCCCGCTGCCGGAGAAGCTCGGCGGCATCGGCGAAGGAGTTCCGGACTCCGTGGAGGCCGATCTCGCAGCCCCTGTCCCGGATCCTGCCGAAGGCCTCGGTGAGCTCGCTTGCCGGGCGCCGGTACACCGGATCAATCGGCCGCGTGCGGCGGTCGTAGTCTCCGCCGAACGGGGCGAAGAACCAGGTCGAAGGAAACCCGCACCCGGCTTCCAGCTCG
>JAPOZF010000135.1 GCA_026706165.1 Gemmatimonadota bacterium | reverse complement strand
GACTGCCTACGGGCAGTGAGTCGGGATCCTCCAGGCCGTCACTGCCGAGGTCGGCGGCGTTTCCCGCAACGAGATCCTGGCCGATTCCGGGGTGGACGGAGTTCCGGGCGCGCCCGGTGAACAGGGTGCCGAAGCGCAGCACCGAGTTGTCGAAGCCGACCTTGATCACCGCTCTTTCCTCCACCATCGGGAAGGAGATGACCAGACCGTCGTCCCGCACCTCCTCGATGGATACCCCGTTGCGGGTGACCGGCAGCGCGTCGAGGGCGGCCCCGGTGAAATCGGCCAGCTGCCGCGATTCGCCGCGCTCGATCTCGATCCATCCCACCGCGGGAGTCCGCGTCGGGGTGTCGATCTCGATGCGGTCGAAGCCGCCGCCGGCGGCGGCAGGCTCGCAGAGAACGGCGTAGGTGAATCCGGTGCGCTCTCCCACTGCCGCGGAGCGGGGCAGAATCTCGGCGATCAGCCTGTCGGCGAAGGCCGGAGAGAGGGCTTCGAAGCTCAGCCCTCCGAGCCCGGTGGCCGCGTCGAACGCGTCGTTGGCGAACTCCACCATGAACTGGAAGTAGCGCCGCGGACCCGGAGAGGAGATGGAGATTCCCCCGCCGGCCTCGCCCAGGGACTCGGGATCGACGATTCCCGGGGCCGGGTAGGGCGCCGACCAGGGGCTCCAGTTGGTCAGATCTTCCCGCAGGTCCCCGCGCTCCGCCCTGTCGACCTCTCTCCTGTAGTACTCCTGATCGATCTCGAGAGCGGCCCGCTGCTCGAGGGGGAGCTCGTTGTAGAAAAGCAGCACCTCGCGGCCGTCGAGGTCGGGATTGTCGAGCACGGTCTCGACGACCTCCCGCAGCTCCCCGTCCTCGATGGCGTCGGCGCGTTTCCACAGCGCTTCGATCGGAATGTCGACCTCGAGGATGTCCCCCTGGGCGACCTGCAGATCGATCCGTCCCGAGGGCTGCAGCCCCACCCGCGGGAACACCACCGTGCCCGGATCCACTCCGGTTCGGGTGCGGATGCGCATCTGGGACCGCAGCGGATCCCCCACCTGTTCCTCGACCCAGCGGATGTTCCCGAGAAGTGTCGGGGTGCCGAAGTCGATGATGTTGGAGACGTAGGTCGCCTCGGGAACGAAGCCCTGGGCGAAGGCCTGGAACTCGGCGATTTCGAACTCGGTGTTGGTCAGCACCTTGAGCCTGAGGTGGCGGACGAAGCGCGGCTCGATCCTGAGGTCGACGACCGGCTCTTCGTTCTTGGCCACGGTCTCGAGGGTCTCGAATATCAGCACCCCGTTGCTCTCGCTCTCCGGGGCGCCGTCGTTCTCGAGGATCTCGAATGACTTGAGAAAATCCTTCTGATTCGGGAACCCCGGGGCCGGGAAGGCCGGGTCGGCGTTGCGCGGGAAGAACCTTATCCGGTTGAGGGCGAAAACGGCGCCGAGGTCGAACTGCATGATGAAGCCGCTCGCCCGCGTGCTTTCCCCGGCCCTTTCCGGACGGACTTCCAGGTCGGTCTCCCCGTCGTCGTCGATCATTTTCGACAACTGCCCCTCCAGAGCCCGCAGACTGAGCGTCGGCGTCTCCAGCGACCCGCCCCTTGCGGGGGAGGTCAGGCCGATCATGATGTTGCGCTCCGTGTCGACCTGCTGCGGGAAGATCCAGTCCGGCCGCTCCGCGGTGCCGAAGTCGATGACACCGCCGGGGGCGTTGGTCTCCTCCACGGAGGTGTTGCCGCGGATAACGGTGGGGGGAATGTCCCCTTCGTCGCCCCATCGGATCCCTTCGGGGCCGCCGATGACGATGGTTTCCACCTGGGCTCCCGCCTCCGGCAGGAGGGCGAACAACGCGATGAGGAGAATGGCCGTCATCGGTTGATCCCGGCGTACACGGTGATGAAGCTGATCGTCTCCGACGTCCCCCTGCTCCTTTTCCCGAAAAGCCCGTCCTCGTCCGCCTGCACCCGCTCGGCGAGGTTGCGCGCCAGCCGGAAGCCGATCTGGGTGGTCAGCCAGTATCCCTGGTAGGCGGAGTTCGTCGTCAGCTGCACCGCGAGATTGACCGAGGTCACGTCGCCGGTCTCCCCCGCGGTTCCCGCGTCGATCATCCCGTCTTCGTCGACGGTCCTGTCGACGAACTGGGCGAGCTCGAGCCCCGTGGTGAGGGTGCTCCGTTCGAGGTAGGGGAATTTTGCCAGCAGCGTCGCCAGCCCCATCCAGTGCTCCCGGTCGACCCCGATCACCTCTCCGAGCAGCGACTCGCGCACGAACGGCTGCCGGCGGAAGTACTCGAGCTTGGCCTTGGGCTCGAAGCTCACCGCTCCGATCGAGAAGCCGTACTCGACCTTGTTGACGAAGCCGAGCAGGGTGGGCGAGGCGGTCAGGGGACGGCCCTTCAGGTCGGTGGGATTCTCCTTCACGTGGTTGTAGATCTCGTACTTCAGCTTGTTGACGATCTTCAGGCGCGAGGCCGCGGTGAAGTCGAAGCCGACCCAGGCGGTGTTGATCCATGTGTCCGGTGCCGGAAGCAGATCCTCGATGACCGGCCTGGAAATGGCGTTTCGCCAGGGGGAGGGGGCCAGGCGGTCGTCCGGTATCGTGTCGCTGGCCCGCTTCAGCATGTCGAAAACGCGCAGCCTCCAGGACCCGAAGCGTCTGTCCATGGTGAACAGGCCGTAGGTGGTTCTGTTGTCGCGGTCGTCGGAAAGCATGCGCTCCCGGGCGCGTCCCGCCATCAGCCGGGTGTCCGGGGTCAGATGTAGTCCGGCGAACGCGTTGTACCCCCTGCGGTCCGCCTTGTACGGGAAATCGGGAAGGATGTCGTCCTCGAAGCGGTCGATCCAGGCGTTGTTGTTTAGATCGATGCCGAAGAGGAACTCCGGCCGGTCGACGTCATGCCTGAGGAAGGGCTCCTCGTAGTCGGGAAGGGTGTTGCGCAGGGTTCTGTTGTCGTTCTGGTTGAAGTCGGAGATGAAGTCGTTGTTCTG
>JAPOZF010000677.1 GCA_026706165.1 Gemmatimonadota bacterium | reverse complement strand
AGCGCCTACTTCCCGTTCATCCCCTCCCTCAGCTTCAGCATTCCCTTTCCGCTGTTCAGCTCGCGGTTCAGCTTCGCCACCCTCGGTTTCTTCTTCCTGATCCAGACGGAAGTCTCCCTGGGGCTGTGGGTCTTCACCCTGCTGAACGAGTTTCAGCAGCTGATCTACACCGAGATCGGTTGGGGAATCGACCAGGAGCCGGCGGTCAGCGTCTGGAGCTACGGCCTGCACAGCCTCGTGCACCAGGGCATGGGGGCTTCGATCGTCCTGGTTCTCGGCGGCTTCTGGGTCGGCAGGGAGCATATCAAGCGGGTTTTCCGCAAGGCCATCGCCGGGGCGCCCGACGTCGACGACGGGGACGAGATCATGTCCTACCGGGCAGCGGTCCTCGGGCTGATTCTCGGCATGGCGGTTATCGTCTACTGGATGACCGCCGCCGGGATACCGCTGCCGGGCACTCTCCTGGTGCTGTTTTTCGCCTTCGTCGTCTACATCACGCTGACGCGCGTGATCGTCGAGGGAGGGGTCGCCGTCATCTACGCCCCACTGGTCTCTCCGGACGCCGCCATCTCCGCGGCCGGCACCGCCCTGTACGGCCCCTCCGGGCTCGTCGGCCTCGGATTCGTCCGCATCTTCGCAAACGACCTGCTCAACTTCACGATGCCCCACGTCGCCAACGGTCTCAAGCTCGGCGAGCAGGTCGAGGGGCGCCGGCGCCTGCTGTTCTGGTGCATGCTGCTGGCGATCCTGATCGGCATTGCCGGTTCGATGTGGAGCCTGCTGCAGCTCTCCTACACCCACGGGGCGGTCAACCTGCGCCCACCGCACTTCGTCTGGCTGCCCAACTACGTCGGCGACTACATCACGGCGCGCATGAAGTCCCCGACGGGACCGGACATGATGGGCTGGCTGCACACCGGCATCGGCAGCGCCGTGATGGGGGGGCTGCTCATGGCGCGGCGTTACTGGAGCTGGTGGCCGCTGCACCCGATCGGCTTCCCGATCAGCTCCGCCTTCAACTGGATGGCCTTCAACGCCTTCCTGGCCTGGGCGATAAAGGCCCCGGTGCTGCGCTATGGCGGGGTCGGCCTCTACATGAAATTGCGCCCCCTGTTCCTCGGGATGATCCTCGGGCAGTTCGCCACCTACGGCCTGTTCTGGATCCTCGATGCGGCCACCGGCATGATCGGCAACTACCTCCCGGTGTAGTCCCGACCTTCTTCAGAAGGCTCGTGAAGAAGACCCTTCCTCCGGCCGCCGGTCCCCGCCGCAGCGCCCCGGAACTCTCCTGAACAGCGACGGACGCAAGCGGCGGCCAGGAGACAACCCATGCGGCGACCGAGGGACGTTCCCGAAAGCTACCGGCGCCACCTGGCCTCAGCGGCGCACCCTCCGACCTCGGCGCTGACGCCTCGCTCCCTCGCTTTCGGGCTCTGGCTCGCCGCGGCCATGGGGGCGGTCGGGCCCTACATCGCCCTTTACATGCAGGGTTCCAACTCGGGGGGGCTGTACTACATCAACCCCCTCGCCCACTTCCTGTTTCTCATCCTCGTGGGGATCGTCAACACCGCCCTCGCGGCGTGGCGGCCGGCCTGGGCCCTGCAGCGGGGCGAGCTGATCGCCGTGTACATCCTGATGATCCTCGCCAACTCGACCTTCTCGCTGGTCTTCTACTTCGTCCCCATCCTCAGCGGAGCCTTCTACTACGCGACCCCGGAAAACCAGTTTCACCTGCTCCACCCCCACATTCCCGAATGGATCGCGCCACGGGACATCGAGGCCCTTACCGCCCTGTACGAGGGGGCGGAAGCGGTTGAGAGCACCGCCCTCTGGAAGGTGTGGGCGGCTCCCCTCCTCTGCTGGCTGCCGCTGCTGGCCGCGGTGCAGGTCGGCACCCTCAGCCTCATGGTCCTGCTGCGCCGGCAGTGGTCGCAGCACGAACACCTGCCCTACCCCCTGATCCAGGTGCCGCTCGCGATGATCGAGGACGGAGACGGGGCGCTGAAGCCGTTCTTCCGCAGGGCCCCGGTCTGGCTCGGGTTCGCCGTGCCCGTGGCCGTGCTCGGTTTCCAGGGTCTGCACGCCTATTTCCCGGGCCTGCCCCCGATCGCGCTGAGCCGGTCGCTCCCGGTCTTCGGCGGGGCGTCGCTGCAGCTCTTCATCCATTTCGGAGCCATCGGGTTCTTCTACCTCGTCAACAGGGAGATCGCCTTCAGCCTTTGGGTCTTCTCCCTGCTCAACACCCTGCAGGTCGGGGTCTTCAACATCTCCGGCTGGGGCGGGAAAATGCCCGCGGTCTCCGACTGGACCTACACCCACCACCACATCGCCCATCAGAGCGTCGGGGCGATGGCCGTTCTCGTCCTGGGGGGGTTGTGGATGGCGAGGGGGCACCTCGGGCAGGTCGTTCGCAAGGCATTCACCCCCGCCCCGGAGATCGACGACTCCGACGAGATCATCCCCTACCGGGGGGCGTTGTTCGCCCTGGCGGCAAGCGTTGCCGTAATCGCCGGCTGGCTGTATCTCGCCGGTATCCCGCCGCTGGCAATCTCCCTGTTCCTGTTCCTGGTTTTCGTCATCTTCGTCGCCTTGACCCGTCTCTGCGCCGAGGGAGGGGTGGCGACCCTTTTTCCGCCGATGGTCGCCCCGGACGTCACCGTATCGATTCTCGGTTCCGGGGCCCTGGGGGCGCCGGGCCTGACCGGGCTGCTTTTCAGCCGGGTGTGGGCAAACGACATTCTCAACTTCTCCATGCCGCACTGCGCCAACGGCCTGAAGCTCGGCGAGCAGCTGGGGCGCAAGCGGGGCTGGATGTTCGCGGCGATGCTGGCGGCGGCGCTGTTGGCCGCGGCGACGGGAACCTTCTCCCTGATCGAGATCTGCCACGCCTACGGGGGGCTCCCTGTCCCGGCACTTCACCTGGCTGCCGCAGGCGGTATGCGACTACGCCGTCTCCCTGATCCAGCGGCCGTCGGCTCCCGAGGCG
>JAPOZF010000510.1 GCA_026706165.1 Gemmatimonadota bacterium | reverse complement strand
CCTCCGAATTGTACGTATAACCATCTCCAACTGTATATAGGGGGCCTCTCCGCCGCGCAATAGGTTCCCGGGTATCCGGCTCGGGGCGGAGCGACGCGACACCATCGCCGCCGCCGTCCGGATCGCGGGTTTACGGGAGCGGCGGTGCGTAGCGACGAACAATATCTCGGCATCGAGCGCTCGCTGCAGCGCGCGTGGGCCAAGGGGGCCGGGCTGATCGACGAGGAGTTCGAACGGCCCATGATCGCGGTCGTCAACACGTGCCAGGAATTCTCGCCCGAGAACATCCATCTCCGGCAGGTGGGCGATGCGGTCAAGGCCGGCATCCGAATGGCCGGCGGCACGCCCTGCGAATTCAACACCTTCCACGTCACCGACAGCGAGACCTTTGCATCGGTCGGTATGCGCTACGTGCTGCCCAGCCGGGACCTCGTGGCCGACATGATCGAGCTCATGGTGGAAGGCCACCGCTTCGACGCGATGGTGCTGATCGGTTCCGGCGACAAGGTGGTGCCGGGGATGGTGATGGCGGCGGCGCGCCTCGACCTGCCCTCCATCCTGCTCTACGGCGGACCGACCAGGGCCGGGGTCTACAGGAACCGTAAGGTGTTCCTGGAGACCGTGTACGACGGCGTCGGCGAGCACCTGCGCGGAGAGCTCTCCGAAGCGGATCTCAAGGGTCTCGAGGACAATCATTTCCCCTTCGCCGGCGCCTGCGACACCGCGACGTCGGGCAATACCGCGGGGATCTACACCGAAGCCCTCGGCCTCGCGCTGCCCGGGAGCGGAACCCTTCCAGCGGGAAGCAACTTCCAGCTTCGCGCCGCGAAATACACCGGCATGCGGATCATGGATCTGGTGCGCGAGAACTTGCGCCCGTCGACGATCCTGACGCCGGACGCCTTCGAGAACGCCATGCGCGTGGGCATGGCCGTCGGCGGCTCCACCAACATGGTGCTGCACATGATCGCGATGGCGCGGGAAGCCGGGGTCGACGTGACCCTCGACACCTGGGACCGGCTCAGCCGCGAGACGCCGACCCTGGTCAAGCTGGCACCGTCGGGCCCCTGGGGCGTGACGCAGATGGGCGACGCCGGCGGCGTGCCCGCCGTCATGAAGGCGCTGGGAGACCTGATCCATCCGCAAACCGTGAGCGTGAGCGGCAAGACGACGGGGGAGCTGATCCGCGGGACGGACATAGCGAACCCCGCGTGCATTCGCCCTCGGCGCGATCCGGTCGAGGCGGAGGGCTCGATCTACATCCTGAAGGGCAGCCTCGCCCCGGGCGGCGCGGTGGTCAAAGCCTCCGGCGTCGCTCGGGAGATGTGGGACGCCGTGCTGCCGGCGCGGGTCTTCGAGGACGAAGAGAGCGCGATCGACGCGCTGCGCGGGAACCGCATCGCGCCCGGCACCTGCATGGTGATCCGCAACGAGGGAACCCGGGGCGGCCCCGGCATGCGCGAGATGCTGGGAGCCACGTCCGCCTTGATGGGAGCCGGGCTCGGCACGAGCTGCGCCCTGGTCACCGACGGCCGCTTCTCTGGAGCCACCCACGGTCCTGCCATCGGATACGTCACCCCGGAGGCCGCGCGCGGCGGGTCGATCGCGCTGGTCGAGGATGGCGATCCGGTCGTCATCAGCCTGGCCGACCGCAAGCTGGACTTGCAGGTGGCGCCCGAAGTGCTCGAGGAGCGCCGGAAGCGCCACGCGCCCATGCCTCCGCGGGTGACGCGCGGCTATCTCAAACACTACGCGGAAACCGTGGCACCCGCCTCGGAAGGGGCGGTGATGCCCCGCTAGGCGATGGACGGCTCCTCCGAAGCCGCCGTCGGCGGCTGTGCCGGGAATCGGGTCGGGACCGGCGAGGTCCCGGCGTATGGCCGCAAGCCCGCGCGCAGCATCGTCACCAACGCCGCCTCGACCGGAATCGGGATCGACCGCAAGCGGTTGAAGAAGCTGGCGCGCCGCAGCAACGCCCCCGGGTTGATCTACCTGGCCGCCTGGGGTGCGGCGCTGGGGGTCGGCGGGTGCGCGGTCTGGTGGTCGCTGGGCACCGCCTTGGTATGGCCGGCGATGTTCGTTTTCGGCGTGGCGATGTCGGTCCCCTCCTACGCGCTCAGCCACGAGACGGCGCACGGGACTGCGTTCCGCACGCGCTGGCTCAACGAGACCGTGTTCTGGTTGACCTCGCTGCTGTACGGCGAGGAGCCGCTGCACCGGCGCTACACCCACACCAACCACCACACCCATACCTGGCATGTCGGCCTCGACAGCCAGATGCCGTTCGACACGCCGCTCGATCTGAGGGGATGGCTCTACGACATCAGCGGGCTGTCGCTGCACCGGTTCCAGCTCAGGGTGCTGTGGCAGCTCGCCACCCGGCGCTACACGACCCTGATGCGCGAGGTGTCTCCGTCGGCGGAGCTGCCGAAGATGACCCGCAACGCGCGCATCTTCTGCGTCATCTACCTCGGCGCCGCCGCCTCGATCGCGGCGGGCATCCCCTGGCTGCTCTGGTTCTACGTCCTGCCGCGTCTCCTCGGCGGTCCGATCATGCTGATGTTCAACATCATTCAGCACGCGGAGATGCAGGAGGACTCGCCCTCGATCGTCGCGAGCACGCGGAGCTTTCGAACGGATCCGGTGGGGAGGTTCCTCTACCTGAACATGCACAACCACGTGGAGCACCACCTCTACCCGCAGGTGCCGTTCTATTCGCTCCCGGCGCTGCATGAGGCGGTTGCCGAGCAGACCCCGCGGCCGGACCCCGGCTTCTGGCGCACCAATCTCGATCTCCTCTCGGTGGTGATCCGGCGGTCCCTGGGTCGCAGCACCAAGGCCGCCTGGATTCGCCAGGCGCCGCACATGGTCACGGACGGCGGCGGCTACTCGAAGATCGCACGGGCGACGATGCAATGAGGCGCAAGCGCATCTACACCACCTCTACCCGCAGGTGCCGTTCTATTCGCTCCCGGCGCTGCATGAGGCGG
>JAPOZF010000622.1 GCA_026706165.1 Gemmatimonadota bacterium | reverse complement strand
CTCGTGCGTCCCCTTGAATTCCCGCTGTTCGATCATCAGGACGTCGTAGCGCTGCAGGAGGGCGGCGAACATGTAGTTGAGAACACCCTTCCCCTGGTTGCACTCCTCGACCACCGCCTCTTCACCCCTGTCGATAAGGGCGGTTTCCACCCGCTCCAGCTCTTCCTGGGCTTCGTCGCGGTCCGGAAGGCGGCGGAACACCACGACACGCTCGATGATGAGGGCGAGGGACAGGACGGCGCACCCGATCAGGGGAACCATCAACGGCCCACCGCTCTTGATGATCTCCAACATTGCATTGCTCCTTTCGCAGGATTGCAGCCCGTTGAAAGTCAATCCGGGCTGCGGCCGGCCCTGTCGGTCGGGAAACCTTCGGGTTCGCGGCGGGAACGGCTCGTGCTCGAAAGAGCGTTCCGATTACGACGACTGCGCTCCCTCCCCGCACCCATCACAACCCAAGGGCGAGCCCAAAGACTCCAACTGCCTGCGCGACCTTTGCGGCAGCTGCCGCCCCGGGGAAACGCAGCCAATGTAAGGCAGTGAAGTGTGATTCCAAAGCTCCCTTTCGAGCACCCGGAGCGGCAATTTCTTTCTGCGCGCGGAGCCCGAAATGCCTTGAACCGGCTCACGCTGCACGGCCTCGCCATGCTCCCGCAAGCAACCCGGGCGGGGGTTGTCCCCTTCGGTTCATGGCTGCCGTTCCTTGCACCCGTTGCCCGGATGAAGCCAGCGGTGTCCCAGGGGCACGCGACGGTCGCGGTCATCCGCCGGGTGCTGCAGCGACCCCGGGCCCCTGGATCGGCAACGGGAAACCGGCAGCCCTACTTCCGCCACCTCTCTTCGGGGACGAACGACCGGTCCTGCGGGTGGTACCCGATCACCCGGCGGCCGTGGTCGAGGTCGTAGAGGGGCCAGTTGCTGTCCGATACCCCGAAGACGACCTCGAAGCCGACCCCGGGGTGAACCAGCGCCCGCTCGAACACGCGCACGCAGTCGCCGTGGCTGAGGTGGAGAGGGGACTGGGGCTGGTCGCGCTCGAGGGTGAAGCTGCCGATGCGGACGCAGACGCAGCCCATGCCGTGCTCGCGGGAGTAGGAGTAGGCGATCGATTCGCCGAAGACCTTGCTGATGGTGTAGAAACCGACCGGGGTGGGTACGAGGTCCACGGAAAGGGTGACCCCCCGCGGAAACTCGCCGTACACGCCGATGCGGCTCGCGAACGCCACGCGCCCGACGCCGTTGCGGCGGCAGGCTTCGAACACGTTGTAGGTGCCGAGAATGTTGCTCCGGTGGATCGGCTCCCACCCGTCGTCTCCGGGCAGGCCGCCGATGTGGGCGACGGCATCGACGCCGCGGGTCGCCTCGAGGAGGGCGTCGAAATCGCTCAGGTCGCTGACGACGGCGTCGTCGAGTTCGGGCATGGGCAGGCGGTCGTGGCCGCGCACCTGGTGTCTGTCCCGCAGGCCGCGGGCCACGGTGCTGCCGACCTGGCCGGCGGCGCCGGTTACGAGTATGCGCATTGCCTTGGACTCCTGTGATCGTCTTGCAGCAGGCCTGGAAAACCGGACGGACCCGGGCGCTCACCCGCCGGGTTTCAGCCGCAGCCGGCGGGGCACCGCGCTCCAGCCTTCGTTGAAGGGACCGACCGGGACTTCATCCCCGGGACGGGGGCGGCCGAAGTAGTCGCGGCTCAACAGCTCGTCGCGGGGCACCGCCGGGGCCGCATCGGCCGCCGACCAGGCGAGCAGGTGGTCGGCGGGGTCGATCGACAGGTCGAGCTCGACGGTCCGGCTGCGCGCGTCGAGACCGGACTCCTGCCAGTCTTCGAGGCTGAACCCCTCGCCCGTTCCGGACAGGACGTTGTTGTCGGAGACGTTGTCCATGACCTCGTAGTCGAACGCCGCCGAGCACTGCGCGAGGACGTTGTTTATCACGCGGTTCTCCCTGCAGACGCCGACCCGGTCCCTTGTCGGCGTCTTGCGCATGTGGATGCCGGCATGGCCGCAGTTCCGCACCAGGTTGTGGGCGATCAGGAGTTGGTCGCAGTCCCGCTGGTAGATGCCGCTGCCCACCTTCACGTTGTAGATGACGTTGTGGTCGATCAGGTTGGGGACGTTCGACGCCTCGAAGAAGATCGCCCCGTTGAAGGTCGCGATGTCGTGCAGCAGGTTGCGGCACACCCGGGAGTTGCGGTTGCCGAAATCGATCCAGATACCCGGGGCGGCGTAGCAGTGGTGGATGTGGTTGCACTGCACCACCGTATCGCGGAGGAGCAGGATCTTGATGCCGGCGGTCTCCTGGTAGGACTGCACCTCGTGCCAGCCGCAGTCGTGGATGTGATTGCCGGCCAGCAGGCTGCGCGGCACGACGGTCCCCTGGATGCCGCCGGTGCCGCAGTCGTGGACATGGTTGTCCCGCACGAGGTGGCCGCCCGTCCTCTCCTCCAGCTCCTGGCGGTTCTCGTTCTCCGCCCTCTCGTCGGTGAAACCGCCGATCTCGATTCCCACCGAATTGATGTGGCGGACGGTGTTCTCCTCGATGATCCAGTGGTGGCCGCCCCAGGCCGCCAGCGCCCCGTTTCCCGAGCGGATGAAGCCGTTGCCGGCGTGCTCGAAGGTCAGCCCCCTGACGGCGATGTACCCCAGCCCCGTCGTCTGCGGGCAGAACAGGAACTGCTGAACGGTCGCCTCGATTTCGCAGGTGCGGGGATCGCGGCCGTCGAAGGGATTGACGTACAGCTTGCGGTTCTCCGAGTCGATCCAGAAGGCCCCGGTGATCCGGGCCAGGTCGGCAATCGAGCTCAGCTGGGTCAGCCGCCGGCCGTCCTGGAAAATCAGGGCGCGGGGCAGATTGTGCGGGGCCTTTCCCTTCGACCCGCGCGCCCAGCGCATGAGCTCGAAGTCCTCGTCGGTGGTGTTGACCACGGCAAAGGGGTGATCCCCTTCGAAGAAGGATTCGGGCAGCTCCGTCCTCCACACGTGGACCGAATTC
>JAPOZF010000377.1 GCA_026706165.1 Gemmatimonadota bacterium | reverse complement strand
CCTTGAGGAAGGGTTCGGTGCTTTTACCGCGCTTCCGCGTGCCCGGCAAGCAAACTTCCTTATGACGCCAATACTGCTGGTCTGTCTTGATATCGAAATACATCCCGTTTGCCTCAGAAAGCTTTGTTTGGGCGACTATGAGACGTACTGGACATGGAGAGCCTCCATAGGTTCCAGCTCCTCTATGACCTGAACATCGCAGTAGTGCTTCGACAGGTTTAAAATTTCGAGCAAAGTATGCCTTCCTTGCTCAGGATACTTCAGGAGAGGTTGACTGTAAAAAGCCATCTTGTCAAGCGCATCCGCCTTCGCCGCCAAGCCCCGGCCCACATCCAGTACCTCTCGGCGCAACTCGGGAGAGGTGATCCTGTTGTCGCCCATCGGTCTTTCTCCTTGTGGTACGGGTTGCCTGAGATGGAGGTAGATCTGCGAATACCGTGAACCGGTGTGGTCGGGGTGCGGTGTCTCCTGTCCGGTCCCCGGCAGAGGTCACCCCGCAGCCTCGGCCCTCTCTCCGGCGGCGTCCAGGCGCCGCCTGGCCTCGGCATAAATCTCGGGAGAGAGAGGGCCCTTCGAGATGCCGGCGAGGTTTTCTTCGAGGTGATCGACGCGGGTCGTTCCCACGATGTTGGTGTCGGAGTGAGGGTGGGTGAGGGTGTAGCGCAGCAGGAACGCGGTGCGGCTCTCCTCCTCGACCAGCTCGTCGAGACGGGCGGCCTCGAACACCTTCCACTTGTCCGCGCGCCTGCCTTCCCGGGCCGAAACCGGCTCACCCTGGGCAACCCCGCCGCGGATGACGATGCCGGTCCCCGCCTGCGCGGCTTTGGTGATCCACTCTTCGTGCTCCCGCTCCAGGGCCGAGTAGGGGATCTGGAACACGTCGAACGCCCCCCACTCGAGGAAGGTCGGCAGGTGCGGCAGGGTCGTCGACACGCCGATCCAGCGCACCTTGCCCTGCTCGCGCATCTCCTCCAGCACCCTCACCAGATCGCCGGCCTCGCACTCCTCCACCGAGGGATTGTGGTACTGCATCAGGTCGACGTAATCCGTGCGCAGCCGTCCCAGGCTTTCGTGCAGCCCCCTGAAAGCGTTTTCCCGCGTCCAGATGTGGTCGCCGCCGCCCGGAGGGCATCCGCACTTGGTGGCCAGGTAGAACTCGGAGCGGCGTCCCGAGAGATGTCGGCCGATCTGCTCTTCCGCCGGCCTCGCCCAGTGCAGGCCGTAATCGTTTGCGGTATCGACGAAATTGATCCCCGCGTCCAGTACCGTGTTCAGCAGGACGTCCCAGCGGTCGTCGTCGAGGCCGCTGCGCAGCGCGGTGCCGAACCCGAGGCGGGAGACCTCCAGGCCGGTGCGCCCGAGCCTGGCGGTTGGAATGGCTGGTGCCATGCGTCTCCTCTGTCAGTTGGAAGGTTGCAGTGTGTGATGAACAGGGCCGGAGCAGGTCATCTCTTGTTTCAACCGCCCGGCTATCGTCTGAAATGTCGGCGTACAGGGCAAGGCCCCTGACCGGTGCGGGCTCGAGCGCTCCGCTTTGCAGCCGTCGGCTGAGGTGGGCGGCCCTTGAGTGCGGGAGCAAGCGATCCATCGGGAACCGTGTTTGGTCCTTGCGCATGTTCTGAGCGAACCGCAAGGTACCGTTTTCGGTGCCGCCATCCATGCGCCTGTACACCTGCCTGCTGAAGCTCCAGCTGCTCAACGCACTGGCCTACCGCTTCGAGTACCTGTCGTCGATCGGACGGAACCTGTTCTTCCTCCTCGGTTCCGTCTTCCTCTGGCGCACCGCGTATCGCGGAATCGACCAGGTCGCCGGAGTCACCGAGGCGCAGATGGTCACCTATGCCGTCGTCGCCGTGCTGATGAATGCATGCTTCACCGTCAGCATCGACAACCTGCTCTTCGGCAAGATCCGCGCAGGCGAGATCGCCCTCGACCTGATACGGCCGGTGAACCTCGTCTGGTACTGGATGACGGAAGACGTGGGGCGTTCGCTGGCCGGGGTCACGCAGTTCGCCCTCCCCCTGCTGGCCGTCTCCCTCCTCTTCGTGGCTCCGCCCCTGCCCGCAGGGGTGGGAGCGTGGGTGCTGTTCCTGCCGAGCTGCGCGCTGAGCTTCCTGCTGCTGTGGCAGTTGAGCGTCCTGGTGGGGATGACGGCTTTCTGGGTCACCGACTTCGGGGACGTGAGCGCGGTGAAGACCAGCCTCGTCTTCGCCCTGTCGGGGCGGCTGGTGCCGATGTGGCTGTTCCCCGGCTTCATCGCCGATGCATCGCGGTGGCTGCCCTTCCAGTACATGTTCCAGGTGCCCCTGGAGATCTACATCGGCCGCGTCTCCGGCCAGGAGGTCTTCCACATCCTCTTCGTGCAGGCCGTCTGGGTCGCGGTCTTCGCCCTGCTCACAGGGTTCGTCTGGAGGCGCGCCCAACGGCGGGTCTTCGTACAGGGAGGATAGGCAGCCCGTGATCGCCGACGTGCGCCATCACTTGTCCGTTGCCGCCCTGTACGGCCGCCTGTCGATGCAGCGGTCGTTGGAGTATCCGTTCTCGCTGCTGAGCATCTGCCTCGGACTGGGGTTCAACTACGTCTGGATCGGCGTCGCCCTGAAGGTGCTGGTCGACCGGTTCCAGCCGCTTTCGGGATGGACCTTCTCGCAGCTCGCTTTCCTGTACGGGCTGAGCCTGATGAGCCGCGGCGTCATGTCCATCCTGTCGTTCCAGTCGCGGCAGATCGACCGCTTTGTCACCCGCGGCGAGTTCGACCTGATGCTTCTCAGACCCCTGGAGATCACCTTCCACTTCTCCTGCAACCGCATCAACGTGGTCGGCCTCGTGCATCTGGGCATCGGCGCGGGCTACTTCCTCTACGGGGCCCGGTTGTCCGGCTTTGTCTGGACGCCGCTGCACGTCGCCGAGGTGCTCCTCGTCATCGCCGGCGGGACCCTGATCTACTGGTCTTTCCTAACCCTCATCAGCTCCGTCGCGTTCTGGACCATGC
>JAPOZF010000732.1 GCA_026706165.1 Gemmatimonadota bacterium | reverse complement strand
GGCCATCGCCATCACGCATCCGCTGGCGGCCTCGGGAACCCGCATCACCATCCACCTGCTTCACGAACTGAGGAGGCGCGGCGCGCGCTACGGGCTGGGCTCCGCGTGCATCGGGGGCGGCCAGGGCGGGGCCGTGGTCGTCGAAGCCTTCTCCTGAGGAGGAAGACGTGAACATTCAGCGAGTAGGGGTCGCCGGCTGCGGCCTCATGGGGAGCGGCATCGCCGAGGTCGCGGCCAGGGCCGGATTCGACGTCCTGGTGAGCGAAGTCGACGAAGGCGCGCTCGCAGGCGGCAAGAGCCGGATCGTCAAGTCGATGGGCCGGGCGGTGGAGAAGGAAAAGCTGTCCCCGGCAGCGCGCGACGAATCCTGGGGCCGGATGTCCTTCACGACGTCGCTCGCGGACATGGCCGACCGGGACCTCGTGATCGAGGCGATCGTCGAGGACCTGGCGATCAAGTCGGAGCTGATGGGCGCGCTGGACGAGATCACCGGTCCGGAGACCATCTTCGCGTCCAACACCAGCTCGCTCACGATCACCGAAATCGCTGCTGCCACCGGTCGCCCCGACCGCGTGGTCGGGCTCCACTTCTTCAATCCGGTGCCGGTGATGAAGCTGGTGGAAGTGGTCCGCACCATCGCGACCGACGGGAAGGTCTTCGACGCCGCCTACCGGTTCGCGCGCGACCTGGGCAAGGAGCCGATCAAGGCGAAGGACAACTCGGGTTTCGTCGTCAATCTGCTGCTCGTGCCCTACATGCTCGACGCCATTCGCCAACTGGAGCGGGGGGTGGCGTCGGTCGAGGACATCGACCGCGGGATGATGCTGGGAACCGGCTACCCGATGGGTCCCTTCCTGCTGTGCGACTTCGTCGGTGTCGACACGACGTACCGCATCGCGGAAATCATGTTCGAGGAATACCGGGAAGCGAGATACGCCCCCCCGCCGCTTCTCAAGCGCCTTGTGGCGCTGGGCAGGTTCGGGCGCAAGACGGGGAAGGGATTCTACGACTGGAGCGCGAAGCCACCTCGTCCGCTACCGCTGTAGCTGATTCAACTCCAGGAGCCCGTCCTCGGACGAGGCCCCGGCTGTAACGTCGGCTCGCGCGTTCTTCAGCGGCGGGACGCGGTCCGCCTCTGGCGCCGTCGTTCACGGCGGATCGCGGCTTCCCGCTTCCGCTTGCGTTGCGCGCTCGGCTTCTCGTAGAAGCGCCGTTTGCGCAGTTCGGAGTAGAGCCCGGATCGCTGTACCTTGCGCTTGAAGCGTCGAAGCGCCCGCTCCAGATTCTCGCCTTCCTGAATCACGACTTCCAAACAGAGCCTTCCTTTCGCTGTAGCCTGTTCCCCTGAGACACCGCGAGCGACGCCCTCGGGTCCGGGCAGGCAATCTAGTCGATTCCCGGCCTTCCCGGAATCCCCGTTCGCTTTCGTCCCGGAGCGCGGAGCAGGTGATCTGCCCGGGTCGTGCGGCCGGCTGGCGAGGTCAGGGCCCACATTGGCGTCCTCCGGGCACGGAGGAGTGTAGAGCCGGTTTTTTGTAAAACATTTGTATCGGAAGGACCTCCGAGGCTTCACGCGCGCGTAGGTGGAAAACGAGCGTAGACAGCAACTTATGGAAGCCATGAAGCTGCCCTGGAGGGGTTCGCGCAGTGCTCGGGAACAAGTGAATTATCGTTTTTGTCGATATCATGTAACGCATTGATATATAAGTAGTTATGAGAGTTCGCCCGTTCACTTTCGATTCGTTTCGATACCCTTGCGCACCCGGGTCCGACCTCTTACCATCCGTGCCTTGAAGGATGATCGCCAAGTGCCGGGTCCGGCCCCATCACGGGGTCTTGAGGCCCGCGCGCGGGAAGAGGAATCAGATTCAGCTTTCGTTTCACATCGTCCCAGGGGAGCGAGCCGCCAAGATGTGGGAAACCCGATCCGTGAACCTTAACGTTCGTCTGCCGCGCGACGTCGCCAGGAAGGCCGAAGCGGTTCAGGAATCAGACCCGGAGTTTCTCAGCCGCGTCCTCATCGGGGGACTTACCCGGCGCAGCATCTACGAGCACCTGAAGGAGCACGAGGAGTCCCTCACCGCCTGCGCCGGCGAAGCCCGCTAAACGCAGGCTTGCCCAATACCCGGCATGGCATTGTTGAACCGGTTCCAGTAGAATACACCCGCCTGAAAGAGATCTCCTGATCGGGGCCCTTTCAGTTCAACGTCCGACGCACACCGGTTGCGGGGGACAATACGGGAGGAGACGTGGCGGGTATTGATGGGCCGGGCGGAACCGGGGCCCACTCCTCACAGCACGCGCAGGACCGCGCGTCGCTCGCTGTTTTGCGCGCGAAGCATCGTGACTACTGTTCCGCGCGTGTATTCCGGATCATCCAGCGCATGTCCCCGGACGAGATGTTCGTCTTCGTCAAGGATCTGGTCCGGGATTCCGGGGAACCCGGAGAACTCTCGTACGACGAGATGGTTCGCCTGGCCACGACCAGGATCTACGCGGAGGAAGAACTGCCTTCCTTCGAGGACTGGGTCGAGCAATACAGGGACAACCCCGAACACTTCGAAGCCGTGCTGCTCGATCTGTGGCGTTCGGAGGAGCGCAGGCAGCCTCCGTCGCGCTGACGGCGGGCGGTCCGCTCGCGGTTAGAAGGGCAGATCGTCGTCGGGCTCCTGCATCCGTCCGCCGCGTCTGGCCGAATCCGCGCCCGACCGCTGCGGGTGGCTTCCCGCGTCGCCCATCTCGGGGGTCCTGCCTCCCGACCCGAGCATGATCATCTCCCGCACGATGATGTCGGTCCAGTAGCGCGTCTCTCCCTGCGGGGTCTGGGTCTGCGAGTACTCGATCCGGCCTTCGACGTACAGGCGGTCTCCCTTCTTCACCCACTGCTCGACGACGTCGGAGAGCCGTCCGAAGAAGGTGAGACGGTGCCACTGCGTGCGCTCCTGCTGGCGCCCCGAGCGGTCGTTGAAGGTCTCGTTGGTGGCCACGGAGACC
>JAPOZF010000322.1 GCA_026706165.1 Gemmatimonadota bacterium | reverse complement strand
TCCCTCGGCACTCAGCCGATTGGCCAACGCCAGCCTCGTCTCGCTGGCCGGCAACAGCCTGACAGGGCCGATTCCGCCCGAACTCGGCAGCCTGGCAAACCTGACGGGGTTGTGGCTGAACAACAATGAACTCTCCGGCACAGTCCCCACCGAGCTCTCCAACCTGGCCAAACTGGAAGTCCTGAACCTGGCCGACAACGAGCTTGGCGGAGCCATTCCCACGGAACTCGGGACGCTCGCCGCTCTCCAGGGGCTGGATCTTGCGGGGAACGAATTCACCGGCGCGATACCGTCCGCGCTGGGACAACTGGCAACGCTCGAGGTCCTTCGCCTGGCCGAAAACAGTTTCAGCGGGGGTATCCCCACGGAACTCGGGACGCTTTCCCGGCTCAGGCGCCTCGATCTCTCGCGGAGCGGCCTCACCGGTGCGATACCGTCCGCACTGGGGCAGTTGGAAACGCTCGTCGAACTGGTCCTGGCCGACAACGGACTCAGCGGCAGCATCCCCGCGGAATTCGGGAAGCTCCACCGACTCAGGTGGCTCGATCTCTCGCGCAACGACCTCACCGGTGCGATACCGTCCGCACTGGGGAAGATGAGCGCGCTCGAAGAACTGCGACTCGCGGGCAACCGGCTCAGCATGGAAATCCCGGAACAGCTCGGGACCCTCTACAGACTTCAGCGGCTCGATCTCTCGAGCAACAGCGTGAGCGGAGCGATCCCGCCGGAACTCACCGACCTTACGTCACTCTCCCACCTGGTCCTCGACCACAACGCGCTTTCCGGATCCGTCCCGTTCGACATCGGTGACCTTTACCGGCTCCAGGTCCTGCGCCTGGAGGCCAATCCCCAGCTTACGGGACTGCTGCCCCGAAGCCTCATGGATCTCGGCAACCTTGCGGTATTCCGAGTCGATTCGACAGGCCTGTGCCCGCATCTCGACGCCCGGTTCGAGAACTGGCTGGACGGCTTCGTCGAGGACACGGTTCCCGGAGGAGGCCGGGTCGATCAGGGACTCGATTGCGGCGCAGCAGAGATCGAACGTCTCGCACTCTCCGAGTTCTTCGCCTTGACCGGCGGCGAGTCCTGGACCAACAGCACCAATTGGGACAGCGACTCCACGGTGGGCAGCTGGCACGGCGTGACCGTGGGAGACTCGCTGGTGCACCGCCTTGTGCTTTCCGACAACGCCCTGGCCGGACCGCTGCCCGCGGAGCTCACCAGCCTGAGGGAGCTGCGAACCCTGGACCTCGGCGGCAACTCCCTCACCGGGGGGTTTCCGGTGGCGATTACCTCCATGGCTTCGCTCGACACGATCAGCATCCGCGGCAACACCCGGATGGAGGGTCCGCTCCCCGCCGAAATGACCAACCTGACGGACCTGGGGTTCCTGCAGTACGACAGCACCGGCCTTTGCGCCCCGCCTTCGACCACCTTCCGGGACTGGCTCAGAGAAGTCGGTGGGGCGGAGGAGGACAAACGGGACTATTGCGGCGGTGCCGACTCCGTGCGGGTGTCACTGCCGGTCGTGTATCTCACCCAGGCCATTCAGAGACAGGCGGGCGATGTTCCGCTCGTGGCGGGCCGGCAGGCGCTGCTGCGGGTCTTCCTGACGGCCGACCGGGAGAACGCATTCTTCGATCCCTACGTCAAGGCGACCTTCACCCGCGGCCGCGAGGTGGTCGACACGGCGGTGTTGACCATCGCGGACAACCACATGCCCACTTCCGTGTACGAGGGCGACCTCAGGTCGTTTCAGGCGGTGATCCCCGGAGACCTCATCGCCGACAGCATCGAGATGGTGGTGGTGGTCGATTCCGCCGGGGCGCTGCCGCTTGTCGAAGGCAGCGAGACTCGCTTCCCGGAGGCCGGCCGCCATGCACTCCAGGTGGTCGAAACACCGCCGCTGGAACTGACCGTGGTACCGATTCTGTATGCCGAGGACCCCGATTCGTCGGTCCTGGACTGGACCAGCGGCATCACCGCCGACAGTCCCCAGGTCGGCCTGTTCAGACACTCGTTCCCGGTCTCGGAATTCAGTGCAACGGACCGCGAACCGCACATCACCTCGATCGATCCCGTCGAGGACCAGTGGTCCATACTCCTCGAGATCGAGTTGGCGTACAACGCAGAGGAGTCCACGGGCTACTGGTACGCCGTGGCCGACAGCCCGGACGGATACGTCCGCGGACTCGCCTGGCTCAACGGCTGGGTGAGCCTGGGCAAGCCGTGGGACACCGAACTCGCCCATGAGGTGGGACACAACCTCGATCTCCTCCATGCACCGTGCGGCGGCGCGCTCGGCACCGACCCCGATTTCCCACATGAGCTCGGGGCCATCGGCGCGTGGGGATACGACTTCCGCGACGGCTCCGCCCTCCACCCCATCCGCCGCCGCGACATCATGGGGTACTGCTATGACCGGGGTTGGCTGAGCGACTACTACTTCGAGAGGGTCCTCGAGGTGCGCGAGGAGAAGGAGGGGGGCGCGGCGGCGTCGCGACGTCTGGCCGCTGGTCCGAAGGTCGAGACCCTCGTGCTGTCGGGTGGCGTGCGCGACGGCGAGCCGAGGATCGAGCCTCTGCACTCGATGTTCATGAGAGCGAAGCTGCCGGACGGTGCCGGGTCCTACCGTCTCGAAGGGCTGGGTGCGGGCGGTGAGGTGGAGTTCTCACTGTCCTTCACGCCGGGAGAGGACAAATACGGGAACAAGTACTTCTTCTTCGCCATTCCCATCGAGGACCACTGGGAGGGCTCGTTGGAGCGAATCACCCTTACCGGGCCCGAGGGCGAGGTGGCGGTCGACACCGACGACCAAAGGTCGATCACGGTCGTGACGGACCCTTCCACCGGCCGAATCCGGGCAATCCTGCGCGACTGGGACCAGCCGCTGCCGACGGTGCTCGGCGACACGAACGGGCTCGAGGTGAGGACGGCAACGGGGCTTGTCGAGGCCGTTCGGTGGTAGGCGTCGCCGCGCGGGGCTTGGTCCCGGAG
>JAPOZF010000243.1 GCA_026706165.1 Gemmatimonadota bacterium | reverse complement strand
CGAGTAGGCGACCCGCACCCCCTCGCCGCCCCCCAGCTCCCAGGTCATTATCGTCGCCGCCCCCGAAGCCCAGCCGGGCCACACCCAGGGGACGATGTTGCACAGCAGGAAGATGCCGGCCCAGTGCTTCCAGAGGCGGCAGAACCCGGTGATCGCGGTCTCGCCGGTCGCCAGGGTCCAGCGCTCGATCTCCATGTTGATGAAGTACTGGGTGGTGATGCCGACCATGCAGGCCCAGAACACGGCGAAGCCGAACTTGTAGGAGATGTAGGGCCACAGCACGAACTCGCCGCTGCCGATAGAAAGCCCGAGCAGCAGCAGGCTCGGGCCGATCATCCTCTTCCAGGGAGGCGCTTCCGGCAGGTCGCGGTACGAGACCGGCGGCAGGTTCGAGCTGGGGATGACATCGTGCGGGACGGCGCCGCCCGGCATCGTCACTTCCAGGCCGCCAGGGGATGGCTGCGGTTCGCCATCGGCATCGTCACCCGCCCCCCGGTGATGTGCGACTCGTAGGCCCCGAGGATCATCTCGAGGGCGGCGACCGCGTCCGAGGCGCCCGAGACCGGCTTGCGGTCCTTCTCGACCGCCTCTATCAGGTCGATGACCGCCAGCTGGTTGCCCGTCCCCAGCGAGCCGTCCCCGGGGTCGAGCAGCGGCACCCAGCGCTGGCCGGGATCGCCGGGCATGAAGGTCCCGTGGGGATACAGCATCGCCGCGTCCGGGCTCCCGCCCCGAAGCGCGATGATGCCGCCGCTGCCGACGATCTCCATGCCCATGCGCATGCCGTCGCCCCCGGAAGCCTCGACGCGGGAATCGAAATGGCCGCTGACCCCCGACTCGAAGGCGAAGTAGGATTGGACGCTGTCCCCCGCCACCGGCCCTATCGGCTCGGTCGGCTCGCGCACGTCGGCAGGGGTGGCCTCCCGGCCCCCGACGCTGACGTGCCCAGACATCCAGCGCACGTCGCCGAGGAAGTACCGCATCATGTTGAACAGGTGGGTCCCCAGCACCATCATGTCTTCCCCGCCGCCGCGCCGGTCCTGCTTGCCGTGGGCGTACACCGCCTGCACGTCGCCGATAATGCCGCCTTCGATCGCCTTCCTCACGGCGCCCGCCTGCGGCAGGTACACCCCCTGGTGGGCGACGGCGATCTTCTTTCCAAGCTGCTCCGCCCTGGCGACCAGGAGGTCTCCGTCGGCGAGGTTGGAGGTCATCGGTTTCTCGCAGTACACGTGGGCTCCCGCCTCCATGCAGGCGGTCACCAGCTCGACGTGGCTGACGGGCCAGCGGGGGCCGACGCTGACGATGTCGAGCTCCTCGGCGGCGAGCATCCGCTCGTGATCGGCGTAGGATCGCGGGGCCCCGGTTTCCTGCTGAGCCTTTGCCCGCCCCTCCTCGTCGGGGTCGCTCACGGCGACGAATTCGACGCGTTCGTTCCCTTCGTACGCCAGGTGCAGCCCGTGTCCGAAGCCGCCGGCCCCGGTGTGGCCGATGGCCGCGGCCCTGTAAGTCTTTTCCGTCATGATTTCACCCCTTCCGGTTCGTTGCGAGGGCGGTCAATTTAGCCGCGCCCGCCTTGACCTGCCAGAGCCGGGCGGGCGATTTTCCCGGTCTTGAAACCGCGCACCCTGTTCACAAGACTCCACGACTGCTACGGCCCCCAGGGCTGGTGGCCGACCACCCCGAAAAACGAGATCACCCCCCGGTACTACCCGGGGGCGACCCGACGCCGCTTGAGCGACCGCGAGCGCTGGGAGATCGTCGTCGGGGCGATCCTCACGCAGAACACCTCCTGGCGCAACGCCGAGCAGGCCCTGGCCGCCCTCGCCCGGAGGCGGATCCGCACGCCCCGGCGGCTGCGCGGCCTTCCGGTCCGACAGCTCGCCGAAGTGATCAGGTCTTCCGGGTACTACAACCAGAAAGCCGAGCGGCTGCACCGCCTCGCCGGCCACGTAGTGGAGAACTACCGGGGCAGCACCGCGGCGATGCTGCGCCGGCCCACCGATTCCCTGCGGGGCGAGCTGCTCTCCCTCAAGGGGATCGGACCCGAGACCGCGGACTCCATCCTGCTGTACGCCGGCCGCCATCCCTGCTTCGTCGTCGACGCGTACACGCGGCGCATCTGCTCCCGGCTCGGCTGGGTCGGGAACGGGGCGGGGTACGAGGAGCTGCAGACCCTGTTCACCTCGGCGCTGCCGGCAGACGCCGGTCTGTTCGAGGAGTACCACGCTCTCCTGGTGCGGCACGCGGTCGAACGCTGCCGCGCAACGCCGGATTGCCGCGGCTGTTGTCTGCGCCGCGCCTGCCGGTTTCCAAATGACCAGAAAGCGGCTCGCGAGCGGGCCGCTCACGGAAAGGACTGAGATGACAACTGCCATCGAGGCGGTCGGCGGCTCGCGCCCGCTCAAAGTCGAGGAGTTCGCCCGCCGGGCCCACGCCTACGTAACCCACCCGGGCCGCAACCCGCTGAAGGAGGTCCTCGACCGCCATGCCACGGTCGCCGAGACCCCTCCACTGCTCGGGATCTTCAACGATATCCCGTGGCACCAGTTCCGCGAGAGCGAGGCCCACGCCTGGGCCAAGGCGGGGTTTTCCTGGATCGTCAACGACGCCGAGCACCGGCAGCGCGAGGGCTGGTACGGGACCGAGCAGAACGCCGCCGAGTGCCGCCTTGGTCTGCTGGCGATCCAGCGCCTGCACCGCGAGGCCCTGAGCTCCCACGGCGACGCCTTCCAGCTCGGGGCCCGCGCCACCATGAGGCCGTACGGCACCACCTACGAAGAGGCGGAGGTGTTCTACCGGTCGGTCCAGTTCCCCGTACCCGGGCAGGCGACCGCCGTCGACCGCGGCGGCTACCCGGTGCGCACCGGCGACCGCACCATGTGCTTCACCCCGGATTCCCTGCGCGGCGCCGAAACCGAAACCCAGGGCTGGCTGCAGTTCGAAACCGCCGAGTACATCATCGATACCGGCCTGCGCGACCGGCTGCTCGACCTGATGGCCGC
>JAPOZF010000564.1 GCA_026706165.1 Gemmatimonadota bacterium | reverse complement strand
CAGCCGGCTGCCCGGGGAACAGGGCCGCCCCCGTCTTCCGGTCGATGACCGCCACGTCGCTCATCCCGGAAACCTCGTCCTCCGTGAACGGACGCCCCTCGAGAAAATCGAACTCCATGATCTCCCAGTACGCCGCGTCGGTCGCCTTGACGTCCAACAGCAGCTTCTCTCCGCCCTGGTAGGTCGCCTGCGGCCGGTTGCCCTCGTAAACGGCGATCTTCTCGGGAGTCCGGAGTCTCCTCACATGCCTGACCAATCCGGGTCCCGCTGCAGCCGAATGGGCCCGGCCGGATCCTCCCTTGTAGAATTTCTCGTCCGTCATGAAGACCATCTTGACTTTCAACAGGCGGTCCCCCCGGGTCTCGGGAGGATGGGGTCCGATCCAGTGGTCGACGACGGCCGCCGCAACCATCAGCACGGTCAGGGTAAAGGCGATCCCGAGAAGGCTGACCGCGGTGATGAACTTGCGCCGCAACAACACCTTCAGGGCGATCTTGAGGTGGTTCTTCCACATGGTTCGTTCCTCTCGGGCAGGCGCGGTCAGCTGACCAGGCGGCCGTCGAACAGACGGAGGATGCGCCGGGTTTGCCCGGCCAGGGGCTCGGAGTGGGTCACCATCACCACGGTGGCGCCGCCGGCGTTGAGGTCGGTCAGGATCTGCATCACCTCGTCCCCCATGCGGCTGTCGAGGTTGCCGGTGGGCTCGTCGGCGAGGATGAGGTCCGGCTTGCCGACGATGGCGCGGGCGATGGCGATCCGCTGCTGCTGGCCCCCTGAGAGCTGCGCCGGGAAATGGCGGGCCCTGGAGGCGAGCCCCACCCGCTCCACGGCCTCGGCGACCAGGGCGCGCCGCTGGCGGCCGGAGATCCCCTTCCGGTAGAGCAGCGGGATCTCGACGTTGTCCAGCACGTTGAGGTCGGGGATCAGGTGGAAGGACTGAAAGATGAAACCGACCCGTTCGTTGCGGATGCGCGCCACCAGCCGGTCCGTGTAAGCGGTAATCCTCCTGCCGCCGAGGGCCACCTCGCCGCTGGTCGGGGCATCCAGCAGCCCCATCAGGTTCAGCAGGGTGCTCTTCCCGCACCCGGACGGCCCCATCACGGAAACGAACTCCCCCGCCTCGACCTCGAGGTTTATTCCCGACAGGGCGAGGGTCTCGATGCGGTCGGTCCGGTACACCTTTTCCACGTCAACCAGGCTGATCATCCGCGAATCCTCCTTATTCGATCGCGATTCGGTCCCGCTGCAGGAACCGCTGGGTGTCGACGGCCAGCACTTCGTCTCCGACGGAGAGTCCCGCTGCCACCTCGAAATAGTTGCGGCCGATCAGGCCGAGCTGTACCGGCGTCCTCACCGCGCTCTCCCCGCGCAGGACGAACGCCTGGCGCACCCCCAGCTCGTCGCGGGGGATAGGCCCCCTGGGCAGCCGGGTAACCCGCGCCCGGCGTTCGGTGACGATCCAGGCCTCCACCCGCATCTTCGGCCGCAGGGCGCCATGGGAAGGCTCCTTCAGGCGGACGTCCAGGTGAACGGCGTTCGACTCGGAGGTCGGGAAGACGTGCTCGATCCAGCCGCTCAGTTCCCGGTTGTCGGACAGCACCAGGCGGACCGGCATCTGCGGCGCCAGGAGATCGGCGTGGATATCGGGAACGACGACGTCCGCCCTGAAGGCGCTCAGATCCGCGATGCGAGCAATCTCCGAACCCTTCCGGACCGTGGCCCCCACCTCGACCCCGATCCGGGTGACGATGCCGTTTACCGCGCTGCGCAGCGAGCCGTGGGCCAGGTCCTCCCGGAGCTGGTCGACCTCGAGCTGCAGCGCCGCCGACTCCAGCTCGATCGCTTCGAGCTGGCTGGAGAAGGCCGCGCCCAGCCGGGTCTGCTGGCGCTGCAGCTGTTCCAGCTCCAGCGAGACCCGTTTCCGGTCGAGCTCGATTTCGTCGAGCGCGTTCTTCGACACCCCCCCGAACTCCATCACCGCGCGGGTCTGCCGGGCCTTGACCGCCAGGGCATCCGCCGACAGCCGCGTCATGCGCAGCTTTACCCCCAGATCGTCCATCTGCTGTTGATGTTCGGTCCCGGTCCGGGCCCTGCGATTGGCGAGCAGGTCGATTTCACCCTGCTGCTGCTCCAGATCCCGCCGCAGGTGACCGACGTCGAGGTGAAAAACCACCTCCTGCGGGGCGACCGGGTCGCCGGGCTGCCGCAGGATTCGGCGCACCCCGGCATCGACGGGTGAAAAGAGAACGTGCTCGGTCAACGGCTCGATGACTCCCGAACCGCTGATCCCCGCCTCCACGGGGCCGGCGTCCACCGTGGAAATCAGGAGGTTGCGGCGTTCGAGACTCGGGGCGACCCAACCCGGCAGAACCGCCGCGGCGAGGCCCGCGGCCAGGGCGAACCCGATCGCCGGAGCCGCCCTGCGGGCTCGTCTTTTCCAGATCTGTTCGTCGGTGAGTGGCCGGTCCATGTTCATGACGATCCATGTGTGCAAGCACCGTGCCAAAAAACAAGTGCTGAAAAAACAACCATTTAAGGATTTACCCCGAGGAGGCGGGCGTCCACGGATGGACGGCGCGCGTCCGCAAATGGACGCCCCGCGCGAGGGCAGGCGGTTCCAGGAATACCCGGACCGCAAGGCGGTGTCAGCCGGCTACCGGTTCCAGGATAACTGGACCGCGAGGCGGGTCAGCCGGCTGGATGAAGCTCCATCTACACCTGGGTTCGGGAGGTTTACGATGCAGCAACTATGAAGCCGCGCCGACAAACTCTCCCACTTCGACGACGCGATCGATTACGTGATCCGGGGGTTGGAGATCGGCCGGATACGTCCGGCTTCTCCGGATCCAGGCGGTTTTCATTCCGAAGCGCCTGGCCCCCTCCATGTCGGCCAAAGGATTGTCCCCGACGAACAGGACCTGTCCGGGAGCTGCGAGTCCGGTCAGCCCCAGGGCATCGCGGAATATCCTGGGGTCCGGTTTGGCATACCCCGCTTCCTGGGAAACGA
>JAPOZF010000435.1 GCA_026706165.1 Gemmatimonadota bacterium | reverse complement strand
ATCGCCCACCGCGACTTCCGGCCGATCGAACCGCTGAGCGACGACTGCCTGCTGCGAGCCCGGAAGACTGGGACCGAGCGATAGATTCCCGACCGGTCCCCGGCCGCCGCCCCCGAAAACCAGCCGGTTAAAGTCCTCCTGGTGGAAGCTCGCCGCGCCGAGGTGGACGGAGCGAACGAGCCGGCGCCAATCGAACGGGAGGTGGAACCGGGAGGACAGTCGAAGCCTGATCCATCCCCGGTAGCTTTCCAGGGCGGTAACGCTATTGAGTATTTTTACTCAATAGCGTATTTTCGTCGGCCATGGAACTCTTCCAGCGCCCCCAGGTCGACACCCTTGTCGAGCGGCTGAACGCCCCCCCCCGCCACATCATTGCCCTATTCGGTCCGCGCCAGACCGGCAAGACCACCATCGCCCGACAGGCCCTGGGGCGGACCGATCTGCCCAGCCGCTACCTGGCCGTCGACGAACCGGACTCTGCCGACCCCCCTTTCTCCTACGACGAGACCGCGGTGACCTTCCCTGCGACGTCGCAGCGGAAGCGGGACACGGAATGGCTGGTGCGCCAGTGGGAGGAGGCCCGGACCGAAGCGGAACGGTCTCTGCGCGGGTCCTTGCTGGTCCTCGACGAGATCCAGAAGATCGAGGGGTGGTCGGAGACCGTGAAGGGGTTGTGGGACGCCGACCGCCTCCGCGACTGCCCCCTGCGCGTGGTCATCCTGGGCTCAGCCCCGCTGCTCATGCAGTCGGGCCTGAGCGAGAGCCTCGCCGGCCGCTTCGAGACCATCCCCGTCAGCCACTGGTCCTTCGCGGAGATGTCCGAGGCCTTCGGCTTCGATCTGCCTCAATTCCTCTACTTCGGGGGGTACCCGGGCGCTGCCGCCTTCGTCCGGGACCCCGACCGCTGGCGCCGCTACATCCTCGGCGCCCTCGTGGAGCCGAACATCGAGCGCGACCTACTGGCCATGACCCGCGTGGACAAGCCGGCCCTGCTCAAGCGCCTCTTCGAACTTGGCGCCGACTGCTCAGGGCAGATCCTCTCCTACACCAAGATGTTGGGCCAGCTCCACGACGCCGGAAACACGACCACCCTGGCCCGCTACCTCGACCTGCTCGCCGGGGCGGGCCTGCTTGCCGGCCTGCAGAAATACACCGGCAGCCCCGTCGCGAGGCGGGGGTCCATCCCCAAGCTCAACGTGCTCAACACCGCCCTGATGACGGCCGGCTCGGGGTACTCCTTCGACGAGGCGCAGGCGGACCGCACCTATTGGGGCCGCGTCGTCGAGAGCGCCGTGGGCGCCCACCTGCTCAACACCGCCGGATCCGATATGCGCCTGCACTACTGGCGCGACGGTCAGCACGAGGTCGACTTCGTGCTGAAGCGGGGCGGCCGCGTCGTCGCCATCGAGGTGAAGGGCGGTGAGAGTCGGAGGCCAGCGCGGGGAAGGAAGCCGTTGCGGGGGATGGAGGAGTTCGAGCGGCGTTTCGATCACTGCCGCGGGTTGCTCGTCGGGGAGGGTGGGGTACCGCTCAACGAGTTCCTTACCGCGCCCGCTGGTGAGTGGTTCGAGGAGGCATGGACGTGATCGTCGCCCGCACTTGCACGGAGATCCCGTCTGGCGAGAGGGAGCGGCTTCAGCCCGTGGAAAGGCAGTCCCGGCCTTTGGTGGAGTTCCGGGATACGCCTGCCTACGTGCTGGTGGGCGACCCTGGCGCCGGCAAGACGACGGCCTTCGAGATGGAGTGCGCGGCCCTCGAGGACGGCGCCTTCCCGGTCGCCGCCCGGGACTTCCTGACCTTCGATTTGCAGGACCATCCCGAGTGGCGCGACAAGACCCTTTTCATCGACGGGCTCGATGAGATCCGCGCCGGCATATCGGACGTGCGCACCCCCTTCGACCAGGTTCGGGGAAAGCTCGACGCCTTGGGCAAACCGCGCTTCCGGCTGTCGTGCCGGGAGGCGGACTGGCTGGGTGAGAACGACCGGAAACACCTGAGATCGGTGTCGCCTGATTCCAGCGTGACGGTCCTGCGCCTCGATCCCCTGACGGATGCGGACATTGCCTCGATCCTGGATGCCCGGCCGGAAATACCCGATGCCGGTGTCTTTGTCGGGGAAGCGCGGCAGCGGGGTGTCGAGGGGCTGCTGGCGAACCCGCAGACCCTCGAGATGCTGGCCGTCGCCGTGGCTCGCAGTGGTGATTGGCCGAAGAGCCGCAGGGAAACCTTCGAGATGGCCAGCCGCCAGATGGTCCGCGAGCACAACGAGGAGCATCAGGCCGCGCAAGAGTCCGGCAGTCTACCTGCTTCCGAGCAACTGCAAGACGCCGCCGGGCGTCTCTGCGCAGTCCAACTGATCTCGGGCGGGGCCGGGTACACGTTGCGAGGCCAGCCAGACGAGGACTTTCCCGCTCTGGACCAGTGCGACTACAACAGCCCTGAAGCGCTTCGTTGCGCACTCACCACGAAGCTGTTCAAGGGCGCCTCCAGCAACCGCTTCACTCCTGTCCACCGCCACGTCGCCGAGTTCCTCGGAGGCCGGCACCTCGCCAAGGTCATCCAGGACGGGCTCCCCGCCCGCCGGGTCATCGCCATGATGGTGGGAGAGGACGACATCGTGGTCACGGAGTTGAGAGGACTCTCCGCCTGGCTCGCGGCTCATTCCGGAGAAGCCCGGGCGGATCTCATCGAACGCGACCCCATCGGCGTCGGCTTGTACGGGGACATCGGAGAGTTTTCTCTCGACGAGAAACGGGCGCTCCTGGAATCGCTGAAGGGGGAAGGGGAGCGACTTGGTCTGTTGGGAAGGACGGCCGCGGCCTTCGGTGCCCTCGGTACGCCGGACATGGAATCCGTGCTCAGGGAGGTTCTGACTGACAGAAAACGCGACAGGGACCACCAGGTGCTCACCGATTTCGTCTTGAGGGTTCTGGAAACAGGAGCAACTCAGCAAGATCTCTGCGGACTCCTGCTCGAAATCGTCCGGGACGACACCCGGTGGCCGCGGG
>JAPOZF010000029.1 GCA_026706165.1 Gemmatimonadota bacterium | reverse complement strand
ACAAGTTCTCCAGCATCCCGCAGACGATGTGGTGGGGGGTGATCACCCTGACCACGGTCGGGTACGGCGACTACTACCCGGTCACTGCCATGGGAAAGATGATTGCCGCCTGCATCGCGGTGCTGGGCATCGGCATGTTCGCCCTGCCGGCGGGCATCCTCGGAGCCGGCTTCGTCGACGAGCTGCAGAGCCGGCACGAGCACGCGCGGCACTGCCCCAACTGCGGGCACAAGCTGGAAGACTGAACGAGCTCCGGGCGGCCGGGGATCCGGCCGAACCGTGGTCACATGGAGGGTGAGACAGTATGCTTGGGCTCCGCCGTGACCGTCCGGCAGCGGCGACCAGAAAAACGGGTCACTTCAAGGAAGGCCGCCCTGAAAACAGTGCAACAGGACCCTTGTCCGCAGATATGGCAACCCCGGAAATGAAGGACCCGGGCCATTCTCAGGAGATCGAGCGCGCCGCCGGTTTCCTGCGCGGATGCCGGAGCCTGCTCTTCGTCACCGGGGCAGGCATCTCCGCGGATTCCGGCATACCGACCTACCGGGGCGTGGGAGGGCTCTACGACGTCGACCCCACCGAGGACGGCATGCCTATCGAGAAGGTGCTGTCGGGGAATACCATGAGGCGGGACCCGGCGCTGACCTGGAAATACCTGGGTCAGGTCGAGTCGGCCTGCCGGGGGGCCCGGTTCAACCGCGCCCACGCGGTGGTTGCGGAGATGGAGAACCACTTCGAAAGGGTCTGGACCCTGACCCAGAACGTCGACGGGTTCCACCGCGCCGCAGGCTCGAGGAACGTGATCGACATACACGGGGACCTTCACCGGCTCATGTGCACGGCCTGTACCTTCCGGGAGACGGTCGAGGACTTCCGCCGCCTGACGCTGCCGCCGCTCTGTCCGCGCTGCGGGGCCATGCTGCGGCCCGAAGTGGTGCTGTTCGGGGAGATGCTTCCCCTCGACAAGGTGCAGCGGCTGAAGGAAGAGCTGGCCGTCGGGTTCGACTGCGTCTTCACGGTCGGCACCTCCAGCCTCTTCCCGTATATCTCGGGGCCGGTCGAGGCCGCCCGCCGGATGGGCCGGCCCACCGTGGAGATCAACCCGGGCTCCAGCGACGTGTCCCACCTGGTGGACGTGAAGGTTCCTCTCGGGGCCGCCCGGGGCCTTGACCTTGTCTGGAGCCGTTACCGCGAGCAGGAGAAGGTGCCCGCATGAGAAAGATCCGCCACTACTTGTCGATGGCCGCTTTCGCGCTGGCCTTGGCCTCCTTGGGGCAGGGGGATGCCGCCGACTCCGGCTCGCCGCCCGTGCTTTCGGCGCTCCTCGCCGACTTCGAGGACGCCGAAGAGATGGCGCGCTGGGAGCTGGCGCCCACCCTGACGCCGATGCGCTGGGAGCTCGACACCGACCGCGTCCGCCACGGCCGGGCTTCGGCGCGGCTCGCCGTCCCGTCCGTCAGTGAAGGCGGAGTCTCCACGGACGAGACCTGGAGGGGCCGCGGCTGGCCGGCGGTCCACCTCACCGGAGAGGAGCTTCCGGTGCGGGACTGGTCCCCCTACCGGCACCTGGTCTTCGAGGCATTCAACCCCGCCCGACTCCAACCCGTGCACCTGTGGATCCGCCTCGGCAACCACCCCAAGCTCGAGCAGGCCGTCCTGCAGCCGGGCTGGCAGACCGTGCGCGTCGGCGTCGACCACGTCTCGGCCATCGACGAGCTGCGCTTCTTCTTCGCCGATCCCCCGCGGGAAATCGAGATCAACCTCGACCGCGTCCGTCTCGAGACCGGGGACCTGGGGGACGTGCGCCGGCTCGCCGGCCGCGTCGCCGAACTCATCGCCGGAATCGAGGAGGAGCCGCGAACCCGCCACGTGCGCGCCAACCTGCGCGAGATCGAAGGGCAGCTCGACAGGATCGCCGGGCAGTGGACGGGGATCGCCGCGGACGGTGACGAGGCCGCGGCCGGGCGCTGGGCGGGACAGGTGCGCGGGATCCGGAACAGGCTGGCGCGGCTGGTTGTCAGGGCAAAGGAGGACCGCTTCGCGGTGCAGGCCCGGGAGACCGGCTGGGGGTACGGCTGGACCCACGGCATGACGAAGGTCTTCCGCGATTCCCGGGAGCTGCCGTTCGCCGGAGAGATCGGCGGCACCGTGCGGGTCGAGCTGGCGGCCAACGAGAGCGAGGGGGTGCAGCTGGTTCTGCGCTACCCCGCGGTCCCCGCCACCTATCCGCTGCGGGACGTGCGCGTAGCCGTCAGCGACCTGGACGGGCCTGATGGAAACCGCATCGAATCGGGGCAGGTCGAGGTGCTGCCGGTCGGCTACGTCAACACCCGGCCGCCCCCCTACCACGTCGAGCACGAGGGCTGGTGGCCCGACCCGCTGCTCGACTTCCTCGACGGCTTCGAGCTCGACGCCAACGTCTGGCAGCCGATCTGGCTCGACGTGCGAACCGCGCCCGACCAGGCGCCGGGCCTGTACTCCGGCGCGATCACCGTCACCGCCGGGAGCGGCGGCGGGGAAGCGCTGCCGCGGCTCGAAGTGCCGTTCGAGGTCGAGGTGTGGGACTTCGCCGTTCCGGTGGAGCACCACTTCCCTCTCTCCCTCACCTACTGGCCGCAGTCGAGCGGCGCCTTCTACTTCGACGACTACGCCGACCTGGAGAAGATGCTGAAGTACATCGGCGGCCGGCTCGACGAATCCGGGCTCACCCCCCGGGCCCGGCAGGTGGCCGAGGTCCATCGCAAGAGCGTCGACCTCGTGCTCTCCCACCGGATGTTCCCGGACGACATCTTCCGCTACCGCAAGGCCCCGCCGACCGAGTGGGTGCGGCTCTGGCACGAGCACGGCGCCCGCAGGTTCGTGCTGCTCGCCGTCCAGGCCTACGGCAACCTCCCGCGCGAGGAGCCCTACCCGGCAGGACGCCGCAAGGTCCTGTTCGAGGCGCTCGCCGAGGGGGTGCCGCGCTTCCGGGAAGCCGGCCTGCTCGACATGGGCTACATGTTCACTTTCGA
>JAPOZF010000199.1 GCA_026706165.1 Gemmatimonadota bacterium | reverse complement strand
CGAGTTCACCCTGCCCGAGGGGGCGATCATCACCGACCTGGTGCTGTGGATCGGCGACGAGCGCGTCCAGGGACTGATCATGGAGAAGGAGGAGGCGCGGCGGGTCTACGACGACATCGTGCGCCAGCGCGTCGACCCGGCCCTGATCGAGCAGGTGACCCCGAACCAGTTCCGCCTGAGCATCTTTCCCTTTCCGGCGAACGGCAGCCGCCGCGTCGAGTTCGAGTACATGCAGCTGCTCGAAGCCCGCAACGGCCGTCTCGACTACACCTTTCCGCTGGCGCCGGAGACCGGACAGGCCCTGCTGATGGAGCTGTTCGTGCTGCGGGCAAGTGTGAGAAGCCAGCACCCCTTTCAGGTGACGACGTCGGGGCTTCCCCGGCTCACCGACATCGACCGCCCGGATGACTACCGCGCCAACGTCTTTTTCGGAGACGAGGAGATCTCTCCCCGCGAGGACTTCACTCTGACCGTCCGACAGACCGGGGACCTGCTCGAGCCGACGGTTCTCAGCTTCGCTCCGGAGGGAGACGAAGCCCTCGGGTACTACGCCCTGTGGCTGCCGCCCCTTCCGGAACTGACCCGGGACGATCCCCTGCCGCGCAGCCTGACCTTCGTCATCGACATCTCCTCGAGCATGCAGCGGGGCAAGCTGCGGGCGGTGAAAGGGGCTCTTGCCGCGGCGATCGCGGGACTGGAAGAAGCGGACCTGTTCAACATCGTCGTCTTCAGCCACCGGGCCGACTCCTATGCAGCCGCCCCGGTGCCTGCCAACCGGAACAACAAGGAGGCGGCCACCGCTTTCATCAACCGCCAGGACGCCCTGGGTGTGAGCAATTTCGAAGCGGGACTCGGCCGCGCCATGCAGCAGGCCTTCCCGTCCGGGCGGGTCAACCACGTCATCTTCCTTACCGACGGCCTGCCCAACCTCGGCGAGATCGAGCTGGAGCCCCTGAGCGACCTGGTGGGCCGGTGGTCGGACGGCCGGGCCCGCCTGTTCACCATCGGCGTCGGCAGCGACGTCGACCAGGGGTTTCTGGCCGGCCTCGCCGAAGACCACCGGGGCGAGGCGTTCTTCCTGTCGGACGAAGGGGATATCGAGACGGCGCTCCGCGACCTTTTCGAGTCCTTCACCTTCCCCGTGCTGCTGCTCGAGGAGCTGTCCTGCGGCGACGTGGAGATCCACGACGTGCACCCGCGCGGGGTGGAATCCCTGGCAGCCGGCCGGGAGCTGTTTCAGGTGGGCCGCTACCGGGACGGGGGCCAGTTCAACTTGAGCGTCACCGGCCAGATGGGAGAGGAAACCGTTTCCCTGGACTTCCCGCTGGAGTTCACCCGGACCGACGTTTCGGGAGATCTGATTCCGCGGCTCTGGGCCCACCAGAAGGTGCAGGCTCTTGAGGAGCAGATCGCCCGTTTCGGGTCCCGGCAGGAGCTGCTCGACGACATCCTGGCGCTGGGCCTGGACTACCGGCTGGTGACGAGGCGCACCTCGCTGTTCGCCCCGGACGAGGGGGTTGAGGTCAACCCGCGGCCGCGGGACGGCGGGGAGGACAGTGAGGAAGTGTTTGCCACCGCGGCCAACGACACCCGCCCGAAGGCCTACTGGCTTGGCCGCGACTTCGTCCTCGAGGACGAGGTCTGGGTCGACGTCGGCTACCGGCCCGGCATGCCGAGGGAGCTGTACGAAGGCCTTCCGGGACAGCCGGAGGAGATGGAGGACTTCGCCCTGCTGGGCGAGGACATGCTGGTGGTGGTGGAAGAGCGGGCGTGGGAAGTCCGCTCGGCCGGGCAACCCGGCCGTCCTGTCCTGCAGCAGAACGCGCCGAACCCGTTCAACGCCTCCACTGTGATCCCCTTCCAGGTGCCGGCTTCGCTGGCGGGCGAGGAGATCCGCCTGCGCATCTACAACCTCTCCGGCCAGGTCGTGCGCCTGCTGCACGCCGACGTCCCCGGGGCCGGCGAGCACCGCATCACCTGGGACGGCCGCGATCAGTACGGACGGCCGGTGGCCAGCGGGGTGTACGTGTACAGCCTGCAGACCGGCGGCTGGGCCGTGCACCGGCGCATGATGCTGCTGCGCTGAGCCCCCGGCGATTTCCCGTGAGCCCGAAAAAGCGCCCGATGCCGGCAGGCACCATTCCTCCGGCATCGGGCGCCCGCGGGTCTTCCCTCGATTCAGCGAAAACTGCGGAACTTCCGCCCTCCACCACCGGAGAGCCGCAGCCGCTTGCGGGCCGGGCCGAATCTCACAAGAAAAAAATTCCCTTCTCGTACGGACCTTTTCTATATTGGCAGGAACAACCTGCCTCAATCCCGGGAGCCAGGTCCGGAATGTCCAGAAGGTCACCCGGGCGGGAAGGTGATCCCATCAGCTTGCTGCGAAGGTCCGGACCTGACCTGACAACCCGACCTGCTATACCTCCATTCTTCCCATCGACAGCCTGGATAGTTCGACCAATGTGGAGAACGGTTGCGGATTGGGCATCCTCGCACGGCTCACGGATACGGCTCGGCAAGAATGTCCCGGGATTCTCCAGGAGACCGCCTATGCGCTCGCCAAACGCCAGGCCTCGAGGGGTAGATACTGAAAAGTGGGACCCCGGATGAGGCCGGGTCCTGCTTGAATTGGTCTTCGGTAAAACATGAAACCCATCACACCCACCACAAACGGGAGGATTTGATCCGATGAAACGCGCGTTCAGCTTTGAAGCGCTCGTTCTCGCCCTCGGCGCCGCGGCGCTGCTTTTCACAGGTGCCGCCCCGCCGGTCCTGGCGCAGGAAGCGGCCGAGGGAGAGTCGCAGGAAGAAGAGATGATGATGGAGGAAGAGGAGGAGATTGTCGAGTTCGAGGAAGACATAATCCTTGAAGAGATGGTGGTCACCGGCTCGCGGGCCCAGTCGCGCACGGTGACCGAGTCGGCGGTGCCGATCGACGTGGTCAGCAGCGAGGAGTTCGTCAAGCAGGGGGGCACCGACCTCGCCGACCTGCTGAGGAACGTCGTGCCCTCGTACAACGTCAAC
>JAPOZF010000566.1 GCA_026706165.1 Gemmatimonadota bacterium | reverse complement strand
GAGGATCTGCCGCAGGCCGAGGGTGCCGACGAGATAGCCGAGCAGCAGCAGGCCGAATCCCGGCAGCAGCAGGCGCAGGATCTTCACGGCCGAGGCTCCCTGTAAGCCGGGGCGCCCTCGACCTCCAGTCTGTGGGCGCTCAGCATCTTGCGCAGGGAGATAAGCACACCAAGGGCAAGCAGGTGGAGACCGCCCACGGTGTACCAGTAGAGGACGGCGAAGGCGTCCGCCAGGCAGCAGACGAGGAACACGAAGGAGAAGGTATCGCGCTTGGCGATGAAGGCGGACGGCTCCAGAAGGCGATACATGAAGCCCTTCTCGCTGTCGGGAACGTCCCTCGAATACCCGACCAGGTATTTCTGCAGCGACCCGCTGCCGGTCTTGAGGGCGTAGGTGTACATGACCCCGAGGATGACGAACAGGGCTCCGACCGCGGAGAGGGCAAGGTACAGGTAGAGGGGCTGGTCTCCGTAGATGCGCTGAATCCCGAACAGGAATCCGAGGTAGGCGCACAGGTAGGCGAAGTTGTCGGTCAGGGTGTCGAACCAGGCGCCGAACTTCGACTCGGACAGCTGCACCCGGGCGATCTCCCCGTCGCAGCGGTCGAGGACCGCGGCCAGCTGCCACAGCACCCCCGCAAGGGCGAAACCGGGGTATTCGTCCGGCCGCGAAATCAGCCATGCCCCGGCAAGGCCGGGGGGCATGACGAACAGGACGGTCACGAGGTGGGGGGAGGTCCCGGTTTCGATCAGCAGCTTGCTGACCGGAATCGACATGCGGGCGTTGAGGTGCCGGGATAAGGGGCCGCTCGTCGCCTTGGTGACCTGGGAGAACAGCATCCCCTTGGCCTGCCGCGAGGAGCGGGAGTCGGCCACGCGCCTCCACAGCGGCTCGGCCTCGGACACCGGGGCCGTTTCCACTTTCCGGCCGGCGCAGCGGCCGGCGAGGAAATCGGTCACCGCGGGGATGGCCGCCCCGTCCGCGGCCCCCGTGCCCGCGGCGGTCAGATCCGCGGCCCCGACCTCCGCACTGCAGAGAAAAGCTCCCGTCGCCACCAGACCGCCGGCACCGTTCAGCGGCCGCAGCCGCGCCGTTCCGCTTTCGACCGCCAGGTGGAGAGCCGGGTCCTGCCGGGGGGGAAGGGTGCTGGTCTGCACCACGAGGTCCGCCCCCTGCAGGCCGCGCCCGGTCAGCCGGGCCAGCGAGGTGTGGTGGTGGACGCAATCCCCCAGCAGGAGGAGGATCCCTTCGCCGGACGGGAATGGGAGGCCGGTCCCGGTGCCCCAGGACACGATCTCCAGCTGCAGGTCGAGCCGGCGGGTGACCTTTCCAAGCTTCGTCGCGGCTCCGGCGGGGACGACGACCACGAGTCGCTCGATCCCGGCGCGCGCCATGGTGCGGATGCCGCGCTCGAGGAGGCTCAGTCCTGCGCAGCGGCGCTCCGGCCGCACTCCCCGGTCGAAAGCGAGTATGCCGTTGCGGATCACGCCGGCTCCACAGGGGAGGCGGATTCGGCGACCGCCGCCTCGAGCCGGGTGTAGCGGTCCAGCTGACTGCGCACGTGGTCGAGGTCCGCGGCGGTGTCGACGTCGGCGCAGGGAAGGCGGCCGATGTCGCAGTAACTGACGTGGCGGCCCTTGTCGATGATGCCCTGAATTGCGCTGGGGAACAGGGACTGCATGGCGCCGTCGGCCATGACGCACTCTTCGAGTATGCCGCGTATCCAGTCCGCGCCGCGGCCGCTGAACCTCATGATGCCGACCGACTCCGCGGTGGTCTCGACGGCACTGAGGTCCTTGCCGATGCGGACGATGCCGTCGCCCTCGATGGCGACCTTCATGTCGTCCTCGTCACAGGATTCCCGCCGGCGCACCATCAGGCAGCAGGGGGAATCGGAGTGCGCCAGCAACGGCAGCGCCGCGGGACTGAAGACGTTGTCCCCGTTGATGAGCAGGAAGTCCCCGTCCATGTGCGAGCGCGCCGCCCACAGGGAGACGAGGTTGTCGGCCACCTCGTGGAAGGGATTGGAGACCAGGTGTATCCCGGTGTTCCCTGGGTAGGCCTCCGCGGCCCGGCGAACCTGGTTCATGCGGTAGCCGCAGACCAGCACCGCCTCGCCGACCCCGGCGATCTCGAGATTGCGCAATAGGCGCTCGAGAATGGTGGCGTTCCCGATCGGCAGCAGGCACTTGGGCAGGCTGTCGGTGAGCGGCCGGAGCCGGCTTCCGCGGCCGGCTGCGAGAATGATCGCTTTCACACTACTGTGTCGACGGGGCGAAGCTGGAGGTTCGAACCGGAGGTCTGACAGCCGCTGAAAAACACCCTCGAAGAAGGCCGGAAAACCGCCGCAACCCGGATGGACCAAGCGCCGGTGGGCGCTGCCGTGGGCTGTTGAAATAAAGGGCCGCCCCTCTTTCGAAGCAGCCCCGAGCTAATGTTTGAATAAGCCAATAAAATGACGGCGGGTCAATGAGATAGCCGGAATCGAAAGGCTCATCTGGGGAAGGGTCCGAACAGCCGGGCGACCCCCTGGAAGCGGCCTGGAACGGGATTCGGGAGGCAGCCCCGGAAAGCTCGCCTCCTGTCCGTATATTTTGATCCGGCGCTTGCGGAAAGGCCTGCTTGAACCGGGAAAAACACAGACTGCTGATCTTCGGAACCGACTTCCCCCCCGAGTCGGTCGGAACCGCTTCGTACGCCCATGCTCTCGCCACGGGAATGCAGCGGCGCGGAGTGCAGGTGACCGTTCTCACCCGTGATTGCTCCGCGGCCGCAAGCGAGGCGTTCGACCGCGCCCAGCCCTTTTCCGTGATCCGCATGCGGAGGCCCCGGGACGTTCCCGAGAGCTACCTCGCGTCCTGGCGCGGCCTCCGGAGGGCCCTGGCGGCAACGCGGCCCCACTGCCTGTGGACGACCAACGGCATGGCGACCCGGGTCGCCGGCCTGCCGGGAATAGACCGCGGCCTCCCGGTAATCTCGTCGATTCGCGGCACCGACATCCGCACCAGGCTGCCGGGCAGAGGCCCC
>JAPOZF010000270.1 GCA_026706165.1 Gemmatimonadota bacterium | reverse complement strand
TTCTACACGTACAGCCGCGTCTCCTTGTACGGGATGCGCTCGACGAAGGCGTCGGGGTCGTCCAGCGGAAAGCGGCGCACCCACTTGTGCGCGGCGCTGGGCCCGGCGTTGTAGGCGGCGAGTCCGAGTTCGAAACCTAATTCCCGGGTCCGCCCGGAGGCAAAGGTGCGCATCTGTTCCCCGAGGTACTGGGAGCCCATTCGAATCGAAACCGCCGGGTCGTGCAGCATGCGTTTCTCGAACCGCCCCACTCCCGCGGAGCGGGCAAGGGTGCGGCCGGTCTTGGGCATGATCTGCATCAGGCCGACGGCTCCTGCGCGCGACACAGCGTCGTGGTCGAAGTAGCTCTCCTGCCTGATGACCGCCAGCACGAGGAACGGGTCCAGCCCGGCATCGCCGGCGGCTGTCTTGACCTGCTCCCAGTAGTAGCTCGGGTAGAGGTGGGGGATCTCCTCCTCTCCGGACCCGGCGAAGATCTTCGTGGACACAAGCAGGGCGCGGTCGAGGCTGCCGAGGTCCTCGAAACAGTCCCGGATCACCTCGAGGGCCTCGGCGTCGTTCAGGTTTTCCCGCTCCGCCTCCGAGAGCTCCTTCTCGGCGAGCGCCACCAGTCCGATGCGGTCGAGCAGGTGCGCCCGCTGCAGGGTCTCCAGCTCTTCGAACGCCACTCCGTACGCTTCCTCGACTGCCTTGGCGGCCACCGCGTTCAGGGCGGAGCGCTGATCGCGCTGCTTGCGCTTCGGCAGCTGCTTCTTCCGGTCTCCCTCGTATCCCATGCTGACCGCGCGTGCCGAGTAGTAGGAGCGGGGGAATTTGGCGGCGGCCCGCTGAAACATCGCCCCCGCCTTCTGCTTGAGCCCGAGGTTTTCGGCGCTCTTTCCTGCCCAGAAGAAGCTCTGGTCGATGATGTGAGGTTCGGATGCCTCGGCCCCTGTGGCCTGGAAAGACTGCAGCGATTCCCGGTAGCCCTCGGCGCAGTACAGCATGAAAGCGGCGCTCCACTTCGACTCGTCGCTCTTCGGGCTGTCGGGATAGCGGTCCGCCAGGCGGGAGAACAGACTGCGGGCCCGCATGAAGTCGCTGCCGCGCTCGGCCGCCTTGGCGGCCTGCCACAGGGCATCGTCGGCGAGGCTGTGGTCGGGGTGTTCGGCGGCGAGCCGCTCGTAGGTGGCGATGGCGTCCCTGTCGCGGTTGCGGCGCACCTGGATTCTGCCGATGTGGTACAGGGCATCGGGGCGCAGGTGTTTCCTGTACAGCTCCTCGAAGGTTTCGCCGGCGAGGTCGAGCTCGCCGTTGCGCAGGTAGGAACGGCCGAGCAGATACTTGGCCTCGTTGACGCGGTCGTGTTCCGGATGTTTCGCGATGAACTCGTCGAGGGCTTCGGCGCCCCGGCCGTGCCGGTAGAGAACGAAAGCGCGGGCGAATGATTCTTCGGATGTGCCCGGGCGCAGGGCCAGGGCAATGTGCAGCGCCTTGCGGTGGCCGGCGTGCTCGGTCATCAGGCGCAGCCGGGTCTCGCCGGCGCCCCGTTCGTCGCCAGCACGCTGCTGGATAGCCGCCATGTCGAAGAGCAGCTCGGCGGCCTCGGGCGGGGTCGTTCGCAGCAGTTGCTGACCGTACAGCCTGACCGCCTCGTCGAACTCGCCTGCTTCCGTGAGCATCGCCGCCAGGTAGAGACGCGCAGAATCCGCCACAACCCCCTCGAAGGTCGACAGCAGATCCAGGTAGCCCAGCCGCGCGCACTGGAGCTCTCCCATCTCCTCCATTGTTCGAGCCATCCAGAGGCGGCGGTACGACTCGAGCTCGGGGATTTCATCAACCAGCAGCTTGAGGCGGTCGTGGGCCATGCGCGGTTCCCCGAGGCGCCGCTCGCACACCGCGCGCTGGTAGGCGAGCAGGGGGAGGCCGCTGTCGGCGAGCGACTTCGTGTCGATCTGCTGCAGCAACCGGTAGGCTGCGTCGAAGTCGCCGGCGGCGATGAAATCGCGCACCTTGCCGGAAACAGCAGCCAAATCCAGGGGCTCTTCCTCCTTCTGGTTCAGCACCTCTCGGGGGAAGAACAGCAACAACGCCACCGTTGCCGCCGATGCAACACCCGCGATGGCGATGGCGATCAGGGCTCGGCGTCCGTGCCGTTTCTCCCGGTTGGTCGGTCGTGCCCTCGACATATCGTTATCTCCCGGTTTCACCGCTCGAGGGCTGCAACGGATTGCCGGGGTTTTCCTTTCCCGCATCCTCGAGCTCGCGAAGGGTTTGGCGAATATCCTCGAGGCAATCGCGAATCTCGCGATCGAGCTCTTCGAGCCGGCGCCAGATCCGGGGTCGCGTCCCGGGGATTCCCTCTGCTTTTCGGCACCGGTTCATCCTGTGTTGCGGCGCTGCCTTCCCTTGCCGGACCCGGCGGGTACGACGCCTTCGGGCGAGGTGCGAGCCGGTAGTCCGGGGGTCCGCGTTTCACGGGTCCCCGGGAGGTGGCACGGGCAGGCAATCGCACAGGCTTGAGGTTTCGCTTCCATGTTCACGTTGGAGGTCCCGCGTTCGACCGGCGGATGGTTTCACCGGTGGCAGCGATAGCCCCGGCCCGGTTACGCAATTGCCGTGCCTGGCCGCGTTTGCCTGGAGGAGTCCCGCAGGAATATTCTTGCAACTCCCTGTTTTTACAGGGAATTGATGAACTGATCGAGGAGCTTGAAGAGCCGTGGAAGCGCCCGGGGGGGTGGAACTTTTTTCCGTGCAGTTGAAGATCCTGCCGGGAAAAAGCTGCCTCCGGGACCGAGCTGGAGAGCTTTGGGGGGGACCGCGCCAGGCGGACGCGGCCGTGCTATCTGTCTGTGCGGGTGCTAGCCGTCCGCGCGCGTAAAGTCAGCGTACGAACGAGGGTGCCGGAATGCCCCAGCTCGCAAGGCGAAAAGCGAGTTGTAGCGGGGATATATGGGCGAGCGAATGAAACGCGGAGAACCGGGATCGAGGGAACCGCAAAGGAAGGGTTTGGATTGAACGAGGTTCCCTGGAGATGCAAACCGCGACG
>JAPOZF010000743.1 GCA_026706165.1 Gemmatimonadota bacterium | reverse complement strand
GGCCCTTGTGCGTGGTCAGGCGGTCAGCGGATCCGAAGTCGTACTCCCAGCTCTCGTCCAGGAAGGTATACAGCTCTCTCCTGCCGTCCCCCCTGCGGGTAGACTCGAAGGCCAACCACTGCACCTGGGTATCGTCCAGCCGGCCCCAGACCCTGGTACGTTGATCCTCCTCGTCCAGGGTATAGTCGCGCTGAACCAGCCCGGACCGGTCGGGAAACGCCTGTTCGTCGACCTCGATCTCCACGCACTCCCGTCCGTGAACGATGGCGGGGCGCCGGGCAACCATCGAGTTGACCTCAGTCAACTTCCACGAACCGTCGCAGGTCTGCTCGTACTCCGCCCACCGCACCCGGTCGCCGAGCTCCGGCACGATGAACCACCATGTCAGCTCGAGAAGGTCGATGGAGAACGGTTGCCCCGTGCTCCTCGAAACCGTGATCTCCGGACGGCGCTCGGGAAACGGCCGCTTCGCCGTTTCCTTGTTGTCGACGCTCATGGTTATGCCCCTCCTTGTCTTGTTGATTCCCAGCTCTCTGCGCACCCGGTCGCGTCCGTGGGAAAGCCGTCGCTTGACCGTTCCTGGGGGGCAGCGATGCCGGGCGGCTATCTCCGCGATGCTCAGTCCGTCGAGATAGAATGCCTTCAGCGCCTGTCGTTCCTTTTCCGGCACCTCCTCGAACGCTTCGATCACCTCCTCCGCGGACCGGCGCTGCCGGGCCTCGGCCATGCCCAGCCGGTTTGCCGTCCTCGTGAGCTCCTCCGTCTCGATGAGGCGCTCCCGCCGCCGGGTGGAACGCAGGTAGTCGCTGCAGCGGTTGCGCGCAACCTGATACAGCCAGGCGCGCGCGTTCCGCGGCTCTTGAACCCGCAGCCCCGCCCATGCATGCATGAGCGTCTCCTGGAGCACGTCCTCGGCCGCGTCCCATGCCCCCAGGCGGCTGTGGATCAGCGCCCGCAGGGATCGCTCGTAACGCCGGATCAGTGCGGCGAAGGCTTCCATGTCGCCGCTCCCGACCAGCCGGGAGAGTCTGATCGCTGAGAGATTCCATCGGCCTTTTTGAGCTTCATCTCACATGGCGCAGTCCGCGGGCAAAAGGTTCACCCGCACTTAAATGGGACGAACCAGGTCAGGGTGAAGCAGCAGCCGGTCGCGGGACTCCACTCGCCCTCGGGTGAGGATTGCCAGGAACGATGGCGGGCACGCCGGCGGGCAAAGGGGGTCGCCGAGAAAGGTGCTATTCCGGAACCTGCTCTCCGGCCTTTTTCTGCGGTCCTTCAGGACGCGGCTTCTGCGGCCGGACGATCTGCCGCCGCTCGGGGGTCAGGCGCGCCAGCAGTTCCTCCGAGGGGTGGTAGCCGTGGCGGAAGTTGCCCCAGGAGGGCCCGTACCGGTAGACGAAGATCCGGCGGGTGCCCTCGTTCCGGCGCCGGGCCGAGCCGTGCGAGAGGCCGTCGACGAACAGCAGGGCGTCCCCCCTGGCCATGTGGCACTCGACCGCGCCGGTGATGCCCTCGACCGTGGCCCCTCCGGGACGCATGCGATGCCGTTCCATGTCGGGATGCGGGAAGTTGGACTTGTGGCTGCCGGGGATCAGCATGGTGCCGCCGTCCCCCGGGCCGATGTCGGTGAGCGCCACGAGGATGTTGACCTGGCCGCACATGAAGCGCCCGCCGTGGTAGCGGAACTGGTTGCGCATGTTTGGCGGGTGGCCGCCGGAGTGCAGGCCGATGGCCTCCCCGGGCTGGCGGAAGTTGGCAAAGTTCTCGTCGATGAACAGCGGCCCGTGCGCGTAGTCGAAGGTGCCTTCGCCGCCGACGAAGTGCTTGACTTTCCCGATCCAGGCCGGATGGTCGATCATCCGCTCGAACGGTTCCCCCGCCTCGTAGATCTGCTGCAGGTTGAGGCCGTCGTCCGTGCGATAGGTATGGGCGTGGACGTGGCCGTACCAGTCGCCCGGCTCGAGCGGCGGGATGGCGTCGAGGCAGTCGTTGAGATCCTCGACCTCGCCGCCGGTCAGCGCACCCTCGAGGTGCAGGTAGCCGCGCAGGTCGAAGAGGTAGTTTTCGAGGTCGGTGACCATAAGTCCTCAGCGCTGCACGGGATCGCCCCAGGGGCCTTCGATGTAGGGGAAGCGCGCCTCGAGGTCGTCGGCCAGCTCGACGCCGAAGCCCGGGGCGTCGGACAGAACCAGGTGGCCGTCTTCGATCAGGGGCTTCTCGCGCAGGATCTCCCACTGCAGGGGGCCCTGCCGCATGTTCAGCTCGACCAGGCGCGGGTCGGGCAGGGCGGCGACCATGTGGGCGTTGGCCATCGTCATCAGGCCGTTGTGCCAGTTGTGCGGGATCAGGGGGATTCCGCCGTAGTCGAACCAGGCCTTGCGGCCGACCTCCATGCACAGGTCGATGCCGCAGACGCCGGCGTCGGGCTGGACGATGCCGAAACCCCCTGCCTCCATGAACGGCTCGAACTGGGCCCAGGTGGTGAAAGGCTCGCCGCCGGTAATGGGTATGGAGACCGCCTCGTTGAGCCGGGCGTAGTCCGCGGGCACGCGGTCGACCGGCTCCTCGAACCAGGCCCAGCCCATTTCGTCGAGCGCCTCGGCGATCGGCAGGGCCTCCTCCATCGACAGGCGGCAGTTGCCGTCGAGAGCCAGGTCCATGCGGGCGCCCACGGCCTCGTCGACCTGGCGCGCTATCTTCAGGAAGCGGTCGACGGTGACGTCCGACCAGTCCCAGTGGGTGCCGAGGCGCATCTTGTAGGCGGTGAAGCCCTCTTGGGCGCAGCCGATTGCCTCTTCGACGACGGACTCGGGGCGGTCGTCCCAGTCGTAGCGCACACCCGAGGAAGCATAGAGGCGGAGGCGGCGCAGGGGGGTTTGCCCCGGCGCGCAGAGCAGGTCGGCAGTCGGTTTGCCGGCGATCTTGCCGCGCAGGTCCCACAGGGCGCAGTCGAGGCCGGCGTTGGCGATGTCGTTGGCCCGCACCGCCTCGTTGTGAGGGGTCAGGTCCCCGTCGCGGGGGTCGCGGCCGA
>JAPOZF010000609.1 GCA_026706165.1 Gemmatimonadota bacterium | reverse complement strand
CCTTCGAGACGAAATCGGCGTGGTCGTTGTGGTTCAGCTTGATCACCAGGGTGGTATGCCCTTCTTCCAGGCCTACGATGTGGAAGGACCAGGCGCCGTCTTCCTCGTGGTGATCGACTTCGGCGATGCTCTCGTCGCCGATTTCCCAGTCAAGGCCATATCCTTCGTCGGGGTCCGGAACGAACCGGTCGCCGTCCTCGGCGAGGAAGCGCACGGTCAGCAGAGGTGTTTCCAGGCCGTGCCCGACTTCGATTTCCCCCTCTACCTTGCCGCTTTCCTGGCGGACGAGTTCCTCGCCGCTGCTGAGGATGACCAGGCCGAACGCCTCGGCGTGGTCATCCCACTCATGGGGGTCTACGGGATTGTCGTCGTCGCCGCAGCCGGCGAACAACAGTAATGCGAGAAGGGATGATGCGGTTGAGATGATCCTGAGCATGGTGCGGTTCTCCGGGTAGTGTCCCTGTCGCCGGATGGCCCCAGGGAACGATGTGATTGATATGTGAACCGGGCGGGGAAGGCTGAGGAGCGATGAGTCCTTCAGCCTGCTCCGGCCGGAGACGGGAGAACGCATCCGCACGCACCGATCCGGGTTGCCCGCTGAAAGGACGGGCAGAATTCCCCGGGACGGCGGGAATGGACTACGCGTAGCGGGTGCGGATGCTCAGGTGCGGGGTGGGGCGCGGTTTCCGAAGGAGTAACCGCGGAAGAAAAGCGGCAGAGGGACAGACCAGAGCCTCCCCTTGCGGTCGCGGGTGCCGGCGCTCACAAAAAGGAGCGGAAGGATGACAACCACGAGCAGCACAAGGCTGCTCTCGAGCATGCAGACCGGGCAGTTCTCCGGCTCGGCTTCCCCATGCTCGTGAAACAGCTCGTGACCGAAGGGAAGCGCCAGGAAGAGTCCGATCAGCAGGGCTCCGAAGCAGAGCACCGCCAGATTCGCGGACCCCCGGCGGTCTCTTCGGACCTGGTTGGCGGAGAATACGAAAGGGAAAGTTCTGCAATCCATGCTGTTGCGGTCGTGTTTCACCTGTTGCTCACTCGCCAGACCGTCGCGCCACCCCGGGCGTCGAGGACAGCAAGCGCCCGTCCATCCGGTCGCCAGTACAAGCCGCCGACGACATCTGCCACAAGCGCAGCTCCTGTCGGATCGCCCTGTCCATCGCGCCTGAGCGACCACACGACTACGCCCCCATCCCGGGCTCCCGAGGCCAAGCGCATCCCGCCGCGTGCGAAAGCGAGCGTTGTAACAGGTTGATCGTGAAGTTCCAGAACGCCGGGCCGCGTGCCTTCGGGACCCCTTCCCTGGAAGCTCCAGACCGTCACCGCCTCGCCTCCGCCGGTGGCCAGAAGGGTGCCGGTGTCATCGAAGGCCAGGGCCGACGGCTTGGCAGGGTATCCCGACATCATCGAGTCCTGCTCCGTGGAGCGGCGCCAGAAGTGCACGGAGTTGTCCTGGCTGCCGCAGGCCACGATATCCCCGTCCGGACTCAGAACCATCGACACCAGGGACCCCTGCCACTCCAGCTTCTGGCGAGGCTCGCCAGTGGACCCGTCGAAGAACGTCACCCGACCGTAACAGGCCGTCGCCAGCTCCCCTGCGCTCGACCAGGCGATCGCGCTGACGGTGCTGGGATGATCGTCAGACCGCCAGATTTCCACTCCATCCCCACCATACGCGCGAACCTGCCGGGCGCAGGAGGCTGCCAGCCATCGGCCGTCCGGCGACCACGCCACGTTTTCCACCCAACCGCTTCCGGCGTCGATAGTCCGGCTGACCTGACCCTCGGCGGCACTCCAGATCAGGACTCGCCCGTCCTGGCCGGCCGTGGCGAACGCGGTTCCGCCCGGGTGGATCGCCGCGGCGAGCACACCGCCTTCATGGACCCCCCGCCGTGCCCAGGCGGTCGCGCCGGACTTGCCGTCGAACGCGTAGACGCCACCCGCGGCGTCACCGACCATCAGCGCCGCCCCGCGGAGGGTCCAGCCCCCGGCGATGGCGTAGTCGCCGACCTCGGCGGACCAGCCCCGGCGCAGAGCACCCCTCGGGCGGTCGACATTCAGATCAGACATGCCTCGAATCCCTGCCGCATGCCCTGCTCATCGAGGTTGCGGCCGATGAACACGAGCTGATTGCGGCGGGGCTCGTCCTCCCATGGACGGTCCGGCTGTCCGTCGAAGAGCATGTGAACCCCCTGGAAGACGAAGCGGCGCGACTCGCCCGCGAGGCTGATGAAGCCCTTCATCCGGAAGATGTCCACCCCGCGTTCACGGAGCAGTTCGCCAAGCCACTCGTTGAGCCTTTCGGGATCGACGTCCCCCTCCCTCTCGATTGCGATCGAGCCCACTTCGTCGTCGTGCTCGTGCTGGGTGACCCAGGTGCGCTCGACCTCCTGCCCGATCGTCGCTCCTTCCGCGTTCGTCAGTCGGAGATCGAACTCTTCGGCGGTGTGCTGGGCGTAGAGGCCGACCCGCACCTGCGTATCGACCTCCAGGAAGAACGATTTTCGCCCCGGGGAATCGAGCGGGAGGTTCACATGCTTTCCGACCGGAATCTCTTCCCCCGGGCGAACGAGCTCGGCAGGTTCGGCGTACCGCCGCACGCACCACTCCGCACCCTCGCGGAGGGCAGCGTCATCCGTGCCGTGGCCGGACACGACGACGAGCGACATCGCCGGATCAGGTCCATCGGCGAGGCTGAGCTCGCAGCGGCCGACATCGAGCGAATAGACTCCGGTCCATTCGAACGGGTATTCCGGCTCGAGGAAGGTGGGACGACGGTCGAGCGCCTGGTCCAGGTCGAAGGCGCCGAGGTTGAGTACCGTGTCGACGGAGACGTTCGCCCGCTCGCTGCGCACGACTTGCGCCATCCGGTTCATGTCCCGGAGCCGGGCTTCGAGCCTGTCGAGCGCCTCCCCGTCGACGAGGTCCGTCTTGTTGAGCACGAGGACGTCTGCGAACGCGATCTGCTCGGTGCTTTCGTCGCTGCGGCCGAGCTGTTGCTCGATATGGGCGGCATCGACGAGCGTGACGA
>JAPOZF010000816.1 GCA_026706165.1 Gemmatimonadota bacterium | reverse complement strand
CGCCGAGAACTACCCCTACATGGTCTTCAACCAAGAGATGAAGCAGCTCTACCAACAGGGCCGCGTCGGCGAGTTCAAATACGGCGAGGGCGAGTACGTCCACCCCGACCCGCCCGAAGTGAAACTGGCGCGCAGTTGCGGGCGCGACCACTGGCGCAACTGGATTCCGGCCACCTACTACTGCACCCATTCCATCGCCCCGGTCATGTACATCACCGACACCCGGCCGGTGAAGGTGAACGGCTTCGTCATCCCCTTCGATTTCGCGGACCGCACCCAGACGCTGCACATGAACCGGGGGGACACTGCCGCGGTGATCATCTGCCGCATGGACAACGACGCGGTGATGAAGTCGCTGCACGGCGGGCTGCGCGGCCACGGCAACTACGTCCGCATCCACGGCAACAGGGGGGTGATGGAAAACTGCCGCCACGGCGACCGGCAGCGGCTGCGCGTCTGGTACGAGCCGTGGGAAAAGCGCAGGAGCGATCCGGTCGAAACCGTGTACAAGCCCGACTTCCCCGCGCACCATGCCAGGGCTGCCCGCACCGGACACGGCGGCGGCGACTTTTTCACCACCTGGCACTTCGCCGAGGCGATCCGCAGCGGCGAGCCGCCCTACCTCGACGTGTACCGCGGCATCGACATGAGCATCGCCGGGATCCAGGCCTGGCGTTCGGCGCTGAACGACTCGGCGCCGATGGAGGTGCCGGACTTCCGCCGCGAGTCGGTGCGCAGGAAATACGCCGGGGACGACTGGTCGCCGGACCCGGAGCGCAAAAACAAGGGGCAGCCGCCGAGCAGTGTTCTGGGCGCAATCGAACCGGACGCGGAAGCCGGGAAGCTCGCCCGCAAGGTCTGGAGAGAACAGGGCTACCTGGGCGATTGAACGGTCCACCCTGATGCGCAAGGAGAAGTCATATGCAAGGCATGGATACAAAGACAGGTTCCGGCGGGAGCGAATGGTTCGAGCTTTTCCACGACAGCCTGTGGCTGCGCCCGGATGAGGGAGGAGAAGAGGAAGCCGACTGTCTGGAGCGGATGCTGCGCATCCGCAGGGGGCAGCGGGTGCTCGATGCTCCGTGCGGCGCCGGACGGGTCGCCTTCCACCTGGCGAAACGCGGGGCAACGGTTGTCGGCCTGGACCTGCGGAAGTCCTTCATCGACCGGGCAAGGCGGCGATTCCGAAGGCAGGGCGTGAACGCGGACCTGAGGTGCATGGACCTGCGCGCCGTCGAGTTCGAGGACGAGTTCGACGCGGTCTGCAACTGGTTCAACAGCTTCGGGTATTTTTCGGACCGGGAGAACGCCGACCTGGCGATGCGGTTTTCCCGCGCCTTGCGTCCCGGTGGGCGGCTCCTGATCGAGCAGCTGAACCGCGAGCGAATCCTCAGGAACTTCCGTCCGCAAGCGGTCCGGGACGGGGCGCGGTTCAGATCGAGGTGGGACCGCCGCGGGGAGCGGCTGATCGCGCGGTGTGTGGTCGAGGGGATCGCCGCGGAAAAGAGCAGGTCCTCGCAACGGCTCTACACCCCTTCGCAGATGCGCAACCTGCTCGCCTCGGCCGGTCTCGAAGTGGAGGCCGTCCATGGTTCCTGGGAAGGGGAGCCGTACCGGAGAGGCAGCCCCCGGATGATCTTCGTCGCCCGCAAAACCGCAGTGTGAGCGAACGTCGCTGCCGAGCCGGCACCGGGCACGACGCCGGATCGTTTTCGGCAGCCCAAGCAAGGAATGGCTCATGGACGAACGGACATTCGATCTGACCCAGCCCGCAAGCCGCCCGGTCCAGGTGCTCTGGATCGTCATGGGGGTATGCTGGATCATGAGCGGTCTGTTCAGCCTGCGGGGGGACGACTTCGTCGGGGTCCTTCAGATTGCATTCGGGTTGTTCGCTCTGCCCGCGGGTTTTCTGATGCACCGTTTGAACCGGTACGTCATTGAGTTCAACGATGAAAGTCTCGACAGGCGCACAGGCGTCCGACATCGGAAAATCCCCTGGGAAGCGATCTCGGAGATCCATGTCAGGTTCATGAAGGTCGAGCTCCATCTCGTCGGAGGGAGGAAGGAAGAAATCAATTTCGGCACCATGAGCTACAGCGCGAACCAGGTCATCAAGCCCCGGATCATCTCCCGGCTGAAGGCGTTCGCCGAGGCCAGGGGGATTCCAGTCAAGGAGGGATAGACCGTGACCGCCGCTTCCCGGAAATTCCCGTTTGCGGTAATAGCGTTTCTCGCCCTGGCATGGCCGTCGGCCGGGGAGGATCCCGGCCGGGAGAACGACTACGGCCGCGACAGCATCGGCGGCATGAAAGGGGCCATCGAAGCCGGCACCTCCAGGAGCCGTATCGGCGCAATTCCGCCCTGGGGGACAATAGTCTCCCGTTACTTGAGAGAAGGGCCGTCACCTCAGGGGTCAAACAGCCGCAACCCGATAAATCGACGTACGATCAGTGAGGGCGAAGCCGAATGACTGAGCTACTCGGCCAACTCCCTGTACCTTTCGCAGTGAAGTCTGGGCAACGGGTTGAATGGAAGCCCCGGTGCTCGCCATTTCACCGTTCATGCATCTGCTCATCGAAGTATGGTTTGGAGGAGACGGTATGAATACCTGGAAGAGTGGGACAGGCGTGATCGGCCTGATCGGCCTGATCGGCCTTTTGGTAGGGAGTGCCGTGGCTGGTGAGGATAGCGGAGGGAAAAAGTTCATCGCGCCGGATTCAGGAGAAGACTCCTACCAACGCCGAACCCCTGAGCAGGCACGCAGAGAACTGAGTGAGCGGGAGATTCAAATTACACAGTCCTCCTTCTTTGACCGCGTGGGGCAGGGGGACCTGTTCGCAGTACAGCTATTCAGGGATGCAGGAATGGCAATTCACGCCCCAAACGGCCGTGGTACGACCGCCCTGATGTTGGCCGCGAAGGCTGGCCATATGGAGATTGTGCAGTTTCTCGTGGACAACGGTGCCGACAAAAACGCCCAAAATGACCGCGGCAAAACGGCATTGTTGCACGCTGCCAGATTTAGCCGTTTA
>JAPOZF010000511.1 GCA_026706165.1 Gemmatimonadota bacterium | reverse complement strand
TGTAGAACGCCCCGGCGGAAGACCGCGAGATTTCCTTCAGCAGGGGGGGTACTGAGCGAGCGCGCTTCCGAAGTTGAGCCTCAAGCCTGTCCGCCCCGATCATGTCCGCGACTTCGAAGGGTCCGGCTTCCCAGTTGAACCCCCACCGCATGGCGCGGTCGATCCGGTCGACGCCTGAAGCCATTTCGGGGCCGTTCTCCGCTGCGTAGGCCACGACCTCGGCGAGGTGGCCGCAGGCAAATTCGGCCAGCCTTCCACTGCTGTTCATCAACCCTTCGAGGCGGTCTCGAAACCCGCGGCGGGAGGCGACCTCTCCCATCTCGCCTCCGAGGTCTGCCTTACGTCGCGGCCGGTACTGCATACTGCCGGGATCGAGGACTTCGATTTCACCAGCCGGACCCTTTCGGTAAAACCCGCCCCCGGTCTTTTCGCCGAGGAATCCCCCGGCGACCATCGAAGTCACCAATCCGGGCAAGGCGAAAGTTTCCCGCCCGCGGTCTTCGGGAAGGTTTTCGTAGGCTGTCGAGGCGACATCGGCGAGCACGTCGAGCCCGATGATATCGGAGAGTCTCAGAGTCGCGCTGCGCGGCCTTCCGATCAGCACACCGGTCACGGCATCGACCTCTTCGGCGACCAGATCCGACCGCTGCATACGGTGCAGGCAGTCCATGAGCGCAAAGACGCCGACCCGGTTGGCGATGAAGTTGGGTGTATCGCGGCACTCGACCACTCCCTTTCCGAACTCCTGTTCCAGGAAACGCGTCATCCCCGACAGGACCTGACCCGCGGTATGGGCGCAGGGAACCACTTCGACCAACTTCATATAGCGAGGCGGATTGAAGAAGTGGACCCCCATGAACATGCGCCGGAAAACTTCCGAGCGGTCTGTTGACATCCCGTTGACCGACAGCCCGGAGGTATTGGTGCTGATACACTGGATCGTCGAGGAACCGGCGACGGCATCGTCGACCCGGGCGAGCAACTCTCGCTTGGCGTCGAGGTCTTCGACAATGGCCTCGACGATCCAGTGAACGGTGCGCAGGGGCCGCAAGTCCTCAAGGGACCGGCAGCGGATGGATCTGGCGATCTCGCTGGAGAAAAACGCCGGCGGCCGGCTGTTCAGGGCGTTGGCCAACCCCTCCTCGGCCAGCCGGGTGGGGTGACCGTCATCCGGAAGGTCGTAGAGGTCGACGCTGAGTCCCCCGTTGGCGAGCAGGGCCGCGATCCGCGATCCCATCACCCCGGACCCCAGAACGGCCACCTTCGTGATCGGCTCGCTCTCCGCCGCCATTTCCGCCTCGAAATCGGTTTCTAAATTTCAAACCCTCCGCCAATTGCGATCGAGTGACCCGGGGGAGTCGGCCTCACCGAGCTAAGGAAAGACCGGGATAAAGCGCCGTGCGTATTTCGGTCGCGCGTCCTGTTTCCGGCCTGGACCGCCGCCCTCACGGGAAAATCGAATGGGGGAACACGTAATCAGCCGGTCCGCAACGCCGGTATACTGCACGCTCTTCAGTAGTTTGACTGCAGATCGCTTCGACCGAGCCGTTTCTGCAACCGCACCCGCACCGTCCAGACCGCTACCGAGGTGATTGCCGCTCCGATCACCACGAAATACAACCCCTTACCCGCTATCTGGACGAAGGTTCCTGTCGAGACAGTCGTCATCGCAATGACGAGAAGGATGGAGGTCATTATGGTAACAGTGAGCCACTTGAGCGCTTTTTGGCACATGGCAATCAGGGCGGCACAGGCCTCGGAATCGATGGCGTCTGCCCGCGGTTTTCCCCGGAGTGCCCGAGGTTTTTCCGCCTTCTTTCCGTGTCTGGTCATTGTTTCAGGTAATTTGTGAAGTGTCTCCGCGTCGGGCGCGCCGACCCACGAGTGCGGAAGCGAGCCGTCTGGCGTCGCCGTCGGCTTCGAGCACATCGGTCAGCGACGCCACATTCCCCTGAGCCAGAGGGCCTCCCGCCTGCTCGCAGACTTCGCGGTTGATCTCGTAAATATCGAGAAAGCCGATACGCCCTTCGAGGAAGGCGGCCACCGCGACTTCGTCGGCTGCGTTGAGGGCGGCCGGTGCGCAGCCGCCCCTCCTGCCGGCTTCGCAGCACAACCGCAAACAGGGAAATCCGGTCCAGTCGGGTTCCTCGAAGTGCAAGGCTCCAACGGCGATCAGGTCGAGAGCCTCGAGGGTCGCCGGTTGTCGACCCGGATGGGTCAATGCGTACTGGATCGGCAGCTTCATGTCGGTCTTGCCCAGATGGGCGAGCCATGACCCGTCTGCAAACTCCACCATCGAGTGGACGACCGATTCCCTGTGAACGATCACGTCGATTTGATCGATCTCCACGTCGAACAGCCATGAAGCCTCGATCACCTCGAAACCCTTGTTCATCAGGGTAGCGGAATCGACGGTGATTTTGCTGCCCATCTTCCACGTCGGATGAGCCAGGGCCTGCTGCGGGGTGACCTGAACCATCTGCTCCCGCGTCAGTCCGCGGAACGGTCCGCCCGATGCCGTCAGGACAATCCGCTTCAGGCTTTCCCTGGGTTCCCCGTGGAGACACTGCCATATGGCGCTGGGTTCGCTGTCAATGGGGAGGATCTCCCCTCCGTGAGCCCTTGCCGCATCGAGAATGATCCCCCCTGCCATGACCAGCGGTTCCTTGTTGGCCATGGCGACCTTCTTGCCTGCGCAGACCGCGTCGAGAGTCGGAAGCAACCCCGCCGCACCCACCAGCCCGTTGACGACGACGTCGATCTCGTCGATGGCCGCAATCTCCCTGAGGCCGGCGACGCCCGAGAGCACGGCGATGCTCGACGGCAGGTTGTCCCGCACCCGGGTTTCGTCCGCCCCGTCGGCGACGCAGACGTAGCGGGGCCCCCAGGCGAGGGCCCGTTCAACAAGCTTTTCTACCCGGCGTCCGGCGCTCAGGGCAACGACTGGAAACCGGTCCCGTCCGAGGCTTTCGATGACGTCGAAAGTCGAATCCCCTATGGATCCGGTGCATCCGAGGATGGCGACCGCGGTG
>JAPOZF010000815.1 GCA_026706165.1 Gemmatimonadota bacterium | reverse complement strand
GCCTCGGGGCCATCACGCTGGCCTCGAGGGAACAGCTCGACAACCTGATCTGGGTGGTCAACTGCAACCTGCAGCGGCTCGACGGCCCGGTCCGGGGAAACGGCAAGATCATCCAGGAGCTGGAAGCGGCGTTCCGCGGGGCGGGTTGGAACGTCATCAAGGTGATTTGGGGGGACGACTGGGATCGGCTGCTCGAACAGGACGACCCGGCCCTGATCGCCCGCATGGGGGAGGTCGTCGACGGCGAATACCAGAAATACACGGTTTCCGACGGCGCCTACATCCGCCAGCATTTCTTCGGAGTCCACCCGCGCCTGCTGGAGATGGTCGAGAACCACTCCGACGAGCAGCTGGTGCGCATGCGTCGGGGCGGCCACGATCCCGAAAAGGTGTACGCAGCCTACAAGGCCGCTGTCGAGCACACCGGGTCGCCCACGGTCATTCTCGCCAAGACCGTGAAGGGATACGGCCTCGGGGAAGCGGGAGAGGGCAAGAACATCACCCACCAGCAGAAGAAGCTCAACGAGGACGAGCTGCGGCACTTCCGCTCCCGTTTCGGCATCCCGATCTCCGACGACGAAGTCGCCGAGGCGCCCTTCTACCGGCCTCCCGACGACAGCCCGGAGATCGCCTACCTGCGGGAGCGCCGCGAGGCGCTCGGGGGCCCTCTGCCCCAGCGCGCCGTCAGGGCCGAGCCGCTGACCACGCCGCCGCCCGAGTTCTTCCAGGAGTTCAAGGACGGCAGCGGAGGCCGCGAGACCGCCACCACCATGGCCTTCGGCCGCATCCTCACCAAGCTGATGCGCGACAAGGAGATCGGAAGGCTGATCGTCCCGATCATCCCCGATGAGGCGCGCACCTTCGGCCTCGACTCGCTGTTCAGGCCGTTCGGCATCTACTCCCACGTCGGACAGCTGTACGAACCGGTGGACCGCGATACCCTTTCCTACTACAAGGAGGCCACCGACGGACAGGTGCTCGAGGAAGGGATCACCGAGGCGGGGTCGATTTCCTCGTTCATCGCCGCCGGCACCGCCTACGCCACCCACGGCATCAACACCATCCCGTTCTTCATCTACTACTCGATGTTCGGGCTCCAGCGCATCGGCGATCTCGTGTGGCTGGCAGGGGACATGCGCTGCCGCGGTTTCCTGATCGGCGGCACCGCCGGGCGCACGACCCTCGGCGGCGAAGGCCTGCAGCACTGCGACGGCAACAGCCTGCTGCTGTCCTACCCGGTCCCGAACCTGCTCAGCTACGACGCCGCATTCGGGTACGAGCTGGAGGTGGTGATCCGCGAGGGGATCCGCCGCATGTACGAAGAGCAGGAGAGCATCTTCTACTACCTGACCGTCGAGAACGAGCCCTACGCGATGCCCCCCATGCCGGACGGCTGCGAAGAGGGGATCCTGCGCGGCATGTACAAGTTCCGGAGTTCCTCCATGAAAAGGGCGGGGAAGAAGGCTCATTTGTTCGCAAGCGGGGCGATCGTCAACATGGCGCTCGAAGCCGGGCAGATCCTCGAAGAGAGGTACGGCGTCGCCTCCGACGTCTGGAGCATCACGAGCTTCAAGCAGCTCCACACCGACGGCCTGGAGGCGGAGCGGTGGAATCGCATGCATCCCACCGAGGAACCGCGGCGGCCGTACGTCCAGCATGCACTGGAGGGAGAAAAGGGGGTGTTCGTCATCGCCTCCGATTACGTGAAGGCGCTGCCGGAGTCGATCGCCCGCTGGTTCCCGAGGCCGCCGGTCTCGCTCGGCACCGACGGCTTCGGGCGCAGCGAGGGGCGCCGGGCGCTGCGCGACTTCTTCGAGGTGGATGCCCGCTATATCGCCCTGTCGGCTCTCAAGGCGCTGGCGGACGAGGGGAAGATCGAGGCTCAGGAGGTTGCCAGGGCGATGAAGGAACTCGGCGTCGACCCGGAAAAACCGAACCCGGTAACCGTGTGAGCTGATGGCGACCGAATTCAAGCTCCCCGATCTCGGGGAAAACGTCGAGGCCGGAGAGGTCATCAACGTCCTCGTTGCCGTAGGCGACTCCCTCGAGGAGGACCAGCCGGTCATCGAGCTCGAGACCGACAAGGCCGTCATCGAGGTCCCCTCCTCGGTGAGCGGTACCATTGCCGAGATCATGGTATCCGAAGGGGACACCGCGGCTGTGGGCGAGGTCATTCTCACGGTCGAAGGGTCTGCCGGAGGCCCCGGGCAGAAGCAGGAGGCGCCGGCGCGAAAAGACCAAACGCCTGCCCGCGAGGTCGAAGCCCCGCAACCACCGGTGCCCCGGCAACCGCCTTCCCCTGCCGGAGACGCGGCGGCTTCCCGGCCGATCGAGGTGAAACTTCCCGCCCTCGGCGAGGGGATCGAGAGCGGGGACATCGTCGCCGTGCTCGTGTCCCCGGGCAGCGACATCGCCGTCGACGACCCGGTGCTGGAGATCGAGATCGACAAGGGTGTCGTCGAGATGCCTTCCCCCCTCGCCGGCAAGGTAACCGCCGTCCACGTGAGCGAAGGGGACAAGGCAGCCGTCGGGCAGTTGGTCCTCACCCTTGAAAGCGATGCTCCCGCCCCCGAATCCGGGCCTGCCGAACCGCTTCCAGCGCACGCGGAAAAAGAGGGGCCGCAGGCTGCGTCTCCCGCTCCCCCTCCAGCCCCCGTCCCGGCTCCCGCGCCTCCGGCAGGCACCGATACACCCGCCCCGACGAAGCTTGTTCCCGCGGCCCCGTCCGTGCGCCGCCTTGCCCGGGAAATAGGGGTCGACATCGCCGAGGTCAGAGGCACGGGCCCCGGCGGCCGCATCTCCGCAGACGACGTAAAGGCGCATTCCCGCGCCCTCAACAGCCGGCGCGCAGCAGCTCCCGCGGCCCCCGGTGCGCAAGCGGAGGCCGCTCCTCTCCCGGACTTCTCGAAGTGGGGGGACGTCGAGCGCAAGCCGATGAGCAACGTGCGCCGCGTCACCGCCCGGCACATGGCGAGCGTCTGGGGGACCATCCCCCACGTCACGCAGTTCGACAAGGCGGACGTAACCGACCTGGAGGCCTGGCGCCG
>JAPOZF010000111.1 GCA_026706165.1 Gemmatimonadota bacterium | reverse complement strand
CTTCAGCGAGTTCCCGGAGATGCTCGCCCTCTACCGGGCCGGCCTCGATGTCGAACGGCTGATCACCCACCGCTTTCCACTCGAAGAAGCGGAGGAGGGCTTCCGCCTGATGGCCGCCGGCCTCACCGGCAAGGTTCTGCTGCAGATGGCCTAATCGTGCTCTCCGTCCTCTCCGGATCCGCCGTGCTCCCCCGCTCCCACCTCCGCGTGGGGGGTCCAGGCGTCGAAATCCCTGCCGGTCGCCTCCAGTCTGACTTCCCGTTCCATGGCGGGGTCGAGATCGACCGGAGTTGTCGGACCGAGCTCCCTGCCGTTGGACAGGTGGACTTCGACGCGCACTTCCTGCAAGGTCTCGCCGGTCGTGTTCCTGACGACGCCGTTGAAGGAATTGTCCTCCGCGTCGTAGGACATCACCAGCCGGACACCCTTCCTTACGGCATCGTAGGTCTCGTCCAGCGACAGGGCGGTACCCAACTCTTCTCCAGCCTCTCCGCCGTTGTCGCCGCCGTTGTCGCCGCCGCCCTCGCGGTCGTGCTCGTCACCGCTGGCCGTGAGGACCCCGGAATCGTGAGTTCCCTCTGTCGGCGCCTCGCTCGAACACCCGGAGATTCCGGCGCAGAGAACAACCGCCGCGGCACAGAGAGGGTGTATCCTGCTTTCCTTCATCGTGGTTCCTTGTCTGGTGTGGAGGAATTCGAACCTGCGCAAAATGGTAACGACGCCCGATGGCGAACCGTGTTCCGCGGAGGCGCAAGACGAAAGCCGACGCCCTTGGTGAGAGCAAGCGGACTTTCGGTCTGATCTGGCCGGGGCACAGGCCCCGAGGCCTTGCCGCCAGAAGGGGCAGCACCCGAAACCGGAACCGGCTCCCCGAACCGACCTGCCGCCCGGCCGCCGGGGACGGCGATTGACAGGGAAGGCCGGGGGCGTTTCTTCCAGCCCGGCAACCGCACCCCACTGCAACCAACGGCAACCCGCCATGCCCCGCATCGACGACCGCGACTGGAGCCGGCTCTCCCTCGGCGAAAGCATCCGCCACCTCGAGGTGGAGGGGTACGTCATCCTTCCCGAGCGCCTGCCGCCGGACCTCGTCGCCCGGCTCAAGCGCCAGTGCGCCGGGTTCGAAACCACCCACGTCGACTACAGCGTCCACCAGCGCGGCAAGTCCGCGGTGCAGTTCGCCGGCGGCGCCGTCACCGGGCTGATCGCCTGGCCGCCGGCCATCGAGTTCCTCGAGACCCTGTGCGGCGAGGTGGTCGCCATGTCCTGCGACTACGGCCGCTCCGAGCCCGGCCACCCCGGGATCAGCCTCCACTGCGACGGCCAGCCCTGGGGGTCGAAGATCTTCGAAGCGGAGTACACCTGCCCCAGGCTGCTGCGGGTGCTCTACTACCTCGACGACCTCGTCCCCGAGGTCTCCCCCTTCCGCGTCGTGCCGCGCACCCACCTGAGCTTCCACAACCAGGCCAACCCCTACCTGCGCTACGAGGAGCACCCCGAGGAGGTGATGGTGACCTGCAAGGCCGGCTCGGTGCTGGTGTTCAACAACAACGTCTTCCACGGCAGCTACGCGAACACGGGGACGTACGCCCGCGAGTCGCTGCAGCTCTCCTACCGGCCGACCTGGGCCGGGCCCGCCGAGCCGGTAGCCCCCTGGGACCCGGAGGAGGTCGAAAAACTTCCGCCCCAGGTGCGCCGCCTGATGGGTGACCGCAGCGGCCGCATCTGGATTCCCGAGGGGGGCAACAAGCCGCCCGGCATGCCCTCGGAAGCCCCCGGCATCAATCCGAGCCGCTGGGAGCTCCCGTGAGCGGCCCCGTCGAGCTGCAGAAGGCCGTGGTCGAGGGCTCCGGTCCCGGGCCCCACCTGCTGATTACCGGGGGGGTGCACGGCGACGAGTTCGAGTCGATGGTTGCCATCCGCCGCCTGATCAGCCATTTCGAAGGCCCCGCCCGCGCGGAGCTTCGGGGCCGCCTCACCCTCGTGCCGGTCGTCAACGAGGCGGCGTACCTGCGCGGCACCCGCACCGCCGATGACGGCCTCGACCTGGCGCGCGTCTGCCCCGGCGACCCGGACGGCTCGGTGACCATGCGCACCGCCCACGCCCTCAGCGAGCTGATCGGCCCGGCGGACTTCTACATCGACCTGCACACCGGCGGCTCTCCTTCCTCGGTCTGGCCGATGTCGGGGTACGGCCTGCACCCCGACCCCGGGATCCTCGACAGGCAGCGCGCCATGGCGCGGGCCTTCAACCTGCCGGTGATCTGGGGCACGACCGCGACGCTTCAGGGCCGCTCCCTGTCGGTGGCCCGCGACGCCGGCGTCCCCGCGATCTACGCGGAATACCAGGGCTCGGGAAGGTGCGATCCCGAGGGAACGGAAGCTTACTTCGATGGCTGCCTGAACGTCATGGGCGCGCTCTCCATGATCGCGCGTCCGGCTCCCGTTTCGCGGGTCGTGCACGTCATCGAGGACGACCGTCCGAACTCCGGGGACATGGGGCTGCACAACCAGACGCCGGTCACCGGGTTCTTCGAAGCCGCGGTGCCGCTCGGGGGCCGCGTGCGCGAGGGAGACCTGCTCGGCACCGTGTGCGACCACCTCGGCTCCGCGGTGCACGAGATGCGGGCCGAGCGCAGCGGGCTCATCCTCGTCCTGCGCACCTTCCCGCGCGTGCTCAAAGGGGACATGGTCGCCGTGATCCTCGAAACCGATAGAAAGGAAACCCATGAAAATCGCCCTGGCGCTCGGTCCTGAGGCCGGCGCCGTATCGACCTTCGGCACCCAGTGCGGCGTCGAGCACGCCGTCGGCACCTTCGCCCTCGACCCGCTGCCGGGCAAGCCGATAGAGGACGAGGCGCAGCCGTTCAGCCGCCCCTCGCTGGCCCGGTTCAAGGCCCAGTACGAACAGATGGGATACCGGCTTTCGGTGATCGAAAGCCGCCCCCCGATGGAGGAGATCAAGCTCGCCCGGCCGGGCCGCGACGAGGAGATCGCCGTCGTCTGCGAGTTCATCCGCAACATGGGGGCAGTCGGCATCCCGGTGT